>JBKCTR010000299.1:0-1545 GCA_046318755.1 Planctomycetaceae bacterium | reverse complement strand
CCAACCCCGCGGCCACCGGGCCGCCTGCCGGTCGACCGCCGCCAGCAACTGCTGCAGCTGTGCCTCGGCCAGTTGATCGGCCAGCGACTGCAGCTCATCAGCCGTCAGCTCGGTGCGGTCGCAGCAGAGGGTGCGGGCCAGCCGGTCGATTGCCCCGGCCCGGGTGGCCGGTTGCCCGTTCGCCGTGTCGCGGTCGTCCGGATCCTCGGCCACATCCCCCCGCAACAGATGAATGTCGAGCGTCGTGGCGAACAGTTCCGCCGCGAGGTGCAAGGGCACCCCCCGCAGGAAGACCGGTCCGGGAATCGCACACAACGGCGTTCGCCGGGCCCCGGTGTAGACCAGCTCTCCCTGCAGTTGCCGTCCCAGATCGGTGGCCCCAATCGCCCGGGGCTGGCCATCCTCCAGTGGAATGAGGTCGCTGGAGGTGGTGCCGATGTCGATCAACAGCGACCGCCCCAACGGCACCTGCCGTCCCACCCAGGTCGCCAGGGCATGCCAATTCGAGGCCGCCACATCGAACGGGTGCTGCAGCGCGTGGTCGGGAGAGACAAATCCCTCGCGGATCGACCAGAGCCGCACGGGCCGCGCTCCGGCCGCCGTGACCAATGCCCGGGTGATCGCGGTCACCCCCTCGGCTTTGGTGGCGAAGCAGTCGGCCAGTTCCCCCGTCATCGTGGCCACGACACTGGTCGTCTCGGGAAACCGCGCCAGCAGCGCTTCGATCCGCCCCGCCAGGCGGTCCGCTTCACGCCACATCGGGAAGGGCTCGCTGTGGGCGTTCCCCCGGCCGTCGGCCGCCTTGAGATTCGCCCCCCCAATGTCGAGCCCCAGGGGCCAACCGTGCCGCGCCTCCGGGGTCGTTTTTATGGATGTCACTTTCTGGGCCAGTTCAGGTGCCGGTGCAGGAAGTCGTAGGTCTGCACCCCGTTGATCTTGTGCGGCCCATTGAAGAACTCGATCTCGGTCTGGTCTCCCAGGCCCAGTTTCACGTAGTGACGCCGGACCTTCGAGTACTCCCAGGCCACCCACTCATCGGGAGCCACGCCGTCGTCATGACCCCGCTCGACCATGAACGGGCGAGGGGTCATGAGGTTCGACAACTCGGCGTAGTTGGCGACATGCCCCATGTTCCATTCGAAGATCTCGTACTCGCCGGTGAAGACATAGCTGTACCCATCGGTCACCGTGGTGTTCTTCACCACCCACTCGTTGAAGTCGGCCGAGCAGATCGAGAGACAGTACTCCTTCACCATCGGCGGGACCCGCACCGCGGTCTTCCCCCCGTAACTCAACCCGTAGAACGCGATGCGGGTGGGGTCGGTGTTCGGCAGGGTCTTGAGGAACTCAATCGTCTTCTGGTGCTGCGGGATGATGTAGCTGAACAGCGACCGCTGCAGGGGATTGCTCTTGCGCTGCAGGGTGCGGAAGCGGTCCTGGCCCCGGTAGGGGTTCTGCGGGGCGTAGGTGATGAAGCCGCGGTTGGCCAGCTCGGCCGCGAACGCCGAGTAATACTGGAATCCCTGCACCGTCTTGCTGATCGTG
>JBKCTR010000298.1:0-2899 GCA_046318755.1 Planctomycetaceae bacterium | reverse complement strand
TGCGGAGACCGACCGCCCGGGACATCGAGTTCCCCGACGGCCGGTCGTCTATGGGGAAGTGACACAATGACATTTCCCAGATGGTTCCGATGGATGCCCCACGCGCATCCATCGGGCTGTGCACTTCGACCGGGTGAAGAGATTTGTTGGGACGGTCTCTCCACCGATGGTCAAGCCACCAACACCGTGGGCCGCCGCGATGGCTCCGGCACGGCGTGATGGATCAGGGCGAAGACGCTGTTGGGAACATCTCCCTGGCCGAAAAACAGGTATTCGAAGGCCAGCCGCAGCGTACTCCCCTGGCTCCAGCCAAACACGACGTCGAGGGGTGCGCCGGCCCTGCTGATTTCCAGTGCAATCTGGGCGATCGTATGGGAGACCGACACCACATCGCGGGCCACAATCACAAACCGCTCTCCCTCCTGACGTGCCGAGAGAATCGGAGAATTCTGAAATTCGCTGGGATCGCCAGGATGGACCTCGAGAAACACCATGGGTACCGAATCGGGAATGCGATGCTTCTTGCGGACTTCCGCCTCCTTTTCCTCCAGCGATCGGCTGCCAGGGCGATGCGGAACCAGAACACGAAAGACATCTTCCGTGCACAGATCGGTCCAGAGCATGCGATCGGCCTCGCTTTCAAAGCGAAACTCCTTGTGCCGAAGCTCCCGACTGCGCCAGATCCGAGACACCAGGGAAATCCCCAGCACGATGGTGATGAAGAGGGAGGCAATGATGATGCCATCGGGACGCTCGTAGATGTTGGCGATGGTTGTGTAGACGAAGACCAGCACGATGACCGCGAAGATGTTCCGCCGCCATTTCAAGCCTGCCGAGGCTGGGTTACCGGCAGCGCGGATCTGTCGTCCCAAATCGGAATACGAGCCGATGGCCGCACTGGTCATCAGGACCAGCACGCCGGTGGCGTACGCTCCCCCCTGTGCCGAGACATCGGCCCGGAAGGCCCAGGTGACCGCCAGGTTGATCAGGGTGAACGCGACGATGAGGGGGCGATAGGCGGCCGCCCATTCGGGGGCCATCCCGTAGCGCGGCAGGTAATGGGGAACCATATTCAACAGCCCCGCCATGGCCGAGGCACCGGCGAACCACAAGATCAGAATTGTCGAAATGTCATAAATCGTGCCAAACACCGGACCGAACCAGGACGAGATCTGGTAGGGACTCTCACCATGGGCGATGAATGCCAGGGCCCGGTCAATCGCCTTCCCCTTGACGGGTTCATGGGCGAATTCTTCAGCAGGAATCAGCGTATTGGTGCCCGTCACCAGCGACGATCCCATCAGCAGGAACGACATGATCAGGGCCGCGGTGATCAACAGCAGCCGGGTGTGCCGGATGCGTGCCGCCTCCTGCGCGGGATCTTCCTGGGTGCCGCGCACCAAATGAATGTGCAGCACGCCGGTCTCAAAACCACTCATGCCCAGTGCCAGTTTGGGAAAAATCAGGAAGGCGATTCCCAGGGCGACCAGAGGTCCTTTTCCGGAGAGTGGGGCATGAGCCAGGTGATACTGGCCAGTGGAGACCGAGGTCAGCCACTGGGTGATGAGCTCGGGATGCTGAATGAGAAACCAGCAGCCAGCCACGAGAATGACCGTCGTCAAAGCGATGTAGGTGACAACCAGCACAGTCGCGAGCGTGACCACCTCGCCGTACCCCTTGAGAAACATCGCCGCCAGCAGCACGAGCAGGAAGATCGTGACCACCATCTGTCCCTGCAGCCAATGCGGTGCGTGGGCCGCATAGAGAGAATTGGAAATGAGGTGGGCCGAGGCATCGGCGGCGGACAGGGTCTTGGTGATGACGAAATCGGTGGCGGCAAATCCCACGAGCACCAGGACCGCCAACTTGGCTCCCCAACCAGAGAACATCCGCTCGATCATTCCGACCGAACCGACGCCATCGGGAGTCGCGCCCGCCACATGGGAATAGACCGGCAGTGCTCCCAGCAGCGTCACCAGCACCAACACCAGAGTGGCGATGGGAGCCAGTGTTCCCGCTCCTTCAAACGCAATCGACGGCTGGTACCCCAGGGTACTGAAATAATCCACGCCGCAGAGGCACATGATGAGCCACCAGGCGTAATGATGAGTTGGCGAATTGTGGCTGGAAACCGAGTGCGACATGTCGACACCTGCTGGCTCGGACCGGGGGCGCGGAGGCTGAGCCGACAGCATGGTGAGGAGGTCTCACCGATGCCGGTCACCGGGCGCGCAGAATCTCCCCCCCGATCATGACGACAAGGAGGCAGACTCCGACCGGGAACCTGCGAAGTGCACGGGAGTCTTCCGAACGAGCCGACGCTCCCGATGTCTCCTGACAAGTTGTCCTCGAACGCCTGCGAGGTTAGCTGACGGGCTCGGAACCGAAGATGTCCCGCTCGATCAACTCGAGTTCGCCCCAAGGAATTGGGTCCCCCGCTCTGGAATTCCAGACTCGGCGATTTGGATTGTCGCTTGAAATAAGTCTATGGTGGCCCGAATCAAACTGCAATAATCTTGGTGCGAAACGACTGAACCTGAAGTCATTTCCTGGTGTCGTTGTTGTGGAGCCCGGAATCGGCAGTGGCGGAGCCCACGAATCCCGATGCCGGTTCCGTCATTCGCGATTTTCCGGAACCTTGAGTCAGGGACTTGCCATGCCCGCCCAATCCCGCCTGACAATTTCCGATGTCGTGCAAATCGGCCAGCGCCAGCGTCAGGTCAACTCAGCAATCCTGGTTGGGCTGCTGCTGGTCTTCGCCCGGATCGCTGTTCAAAGCACAGTGCAAAGGGAAACCGTGCAGATCACTGTGTGGGTTTTGCTGGGGCTGCTTGCGGCGCAATTGGTTGTCTATGTTCTTTACGTGATTGCGATCCACAGGATGGCTGCGGCCCTTCGG
>JBKCTR010000297.1:0-4698 GCA_046318755.1 Planctomycetaceae bacterium | reverse complement strand
CTCCAGAAGGGTTCTTTCCTTCAAGTCCTCGACCACCTTGGGACGGGTCTCTTCACGAACTTCCTTCAGCTTCGCCTCGGCATCCCGCAGACGCCGCTGATACTCCTCAACGGAGCTCGCCGGCCCCTTACCTTCCCGACGACTCAGGGCATCCCGTTCCTTCTCTACAAGATAGGCGGCCATGAGCACCTCCTTGCGTTGATCCAGTTGCAAATCAATCAACTGATCATCAATGCTTCGGCCGTCGGTGCTCTCCTGCTTTTCCCGCAAGGTCAGTTCGGCGAGGATCTTGGTCTTCTCGATCTTGGCCATGATACACTGACGACGAATGTCGGCGTACAAAGCTTCCTTGGCTTTCGCCGCCTCGACCGCCATCTCACTGTCTCCGCCCAGCTTTCTGACCAATCGCTCCTTGGTCTTCACCAAGTCGGCCAGCTTGGCTTTCGTATCCGCCTTCGAAGCATCGATCGAATTGACGATTTTCGTCCGTTCCTGCGCCTCGCGAGTGGCCACTTCCTTCAGAAAGACTTCAACCACCGCATTGAGAATGGGGGCCAAATCCTCGGGGTTCCGCCCCGTCAGACTCAACTGCAGAAACTCCGTCGTGGAGTTCGTCACCCGCATGGCTGATTCAAAAAACAACAGCGGATCCTGCTGGTCGACAATCGTCGGCAGCTTGCTGACCTCATCCCGCCGCACGACCTGCCGCAACACAATGGGTCCCTGAATCGTCTTTCCCAGGGTCTGGCGGTAAACTTCGCTGCGGGTGTTGTCGCCTGGCAAGCCTCCCAAGGCCGTATAGTTCGGGGCCTTGACCCGCAACTCCGCCCGGGCGGTGTAGGTCACGGGAATGAGCAGCCAAGTCGTCGCTGCCGCCACCAAGGCCCCCGTGAGACTCAGGGCGGTGGCAATCAGCCAACGGCGACGAATCGCCGCCAGAATGGTGTTTTGGTCCACCACCATTCCGCTGCTGCCGTTCGACGCCCCCACCGTCGGAGGAGCGACCAACACGTCACTTCTCCGCGCGGGAACAAACGTCCCTTGACCATTCATCGGCTCGACACTCATTGGCAACCAGCTCTCAAAACTTTTTTCCAATCGGTTCCAGAGACGAATCCGCAACCAATTCTCTCTTCAGACAGCGACAAAAGTCGCCACATGTCCACTCACAGTCAACTTCAATCTCTGTCAACGGGCTCGCGCCAGACGCCCATCGACCTCGAGGGGGCGATCCTGCTCCACAATCAGCAGATGCGACAGGATCCAAGAGACTCCGCCCAATAGCACCAGACCCAGCGGCATCATGGCCAAACCAAACCAGTCATGTGCCTTTTCTCGGATCCCTTCATCCGTAACTTGCGAATACAACAGTCCCGTCGCCACAATCCGCAAAATGTTGGAAATCAAGGCAATGGGCACTGAGCTCAACACCAGCACCAATCGTTCCCAGATTGGGCGTTCAGACAACAAGGCCATCGCCACCGCCAGAGCGACAAACACCATCAACATCCGCAGACCACTGCACGCCTCCGCCACTCCGACTCGACTCCCGTTGGCCAACTCGATCGTGTTACCGCTCGCAAATGCGGCCACTCCCATCACCTGCATCAAGACCACACCTGCCAAGGTACCGAGGCGACGCAACGGCTTTCGGGCAAATTTGGAAACGGCATCGGGCAACGGAACCATCAGCAACAGAAACAGCAGAGGTGCCAACGCCCACCGGAAAACGTCCCAGCCGAAGGCCGCAAGGGTCGCACCAGAAATCGCCAACACCAGCGAAGAATCCTCAATCAAGTCGTAATTCGACATGGCCGCCACAAATCGCAACGCCACTGCCACCGCCACCATCACGAATCCCACAAATCTCAGCCGCATCCCCGCCAAAGGGAGCGACCGCCGCTGACTCCAGGCCAAAAACATGCTGAAGAATGGGACCAGATATCCATGCGAGTACTGGGGATCTGAATCCCACCGCTGAGAGAGTTTCTCCAGTGTCGGAAAAAATACTCCCAAGACCGCCACCAAGAGCACTCCGAACACCACCACGTTTTTGGTGCCCAGACGCTCCATGACGGAACCCTGAACTTCTTCCACCGCCGCCGAGGCCATTGAGCCGTCTCCCATTCCACCGTGTTGATCGTTGATCGCGTTTCGTGTTGATCAGTCTTCACTCTGTGAATCGAATTCCGCTGCGGACACTCGAAACTCGGGCGACCTCGATGATGCCGCGCCACCGTGCTGTGCGAGCCTGTCGTTCACGCATGCAGTTCGACCTCAATGAAGCGAGAAACCGCAGCCGACTCCGCACACAGCCTCATCAAACTGGCATCCCGGCAAAACTGTCAAAGGCCGCGACCAGTCCCACACCAAACGTTCTCACTTCTCAAATGTCGCCAGAAACGCACTGCGTCGATTGATCGAATTCCATTGACCTCCCCCTGCGTTTCCTGTGTAAGACACTCGCCGGGTAAAGACGGCCTGAGAATTCTCCACACTCGCCAACGGGGGATAGATGACAGCTTCGTTCGAACAGACACAATCCCGGCGACTCAACTGTCGGGTCTGGAGGCGAACCAGATCTTTCACTTCAAACTCGCCCACACCCGCCAGATGGTCCGATTTCAATGAAATCGAGGCCAATTTCCTCCCCACAATCCGAGGAGTCCACCCCTTCACAGAAGACAAAGCCAAAGCCTCAAGTGCCTCCTGCTGCTTCAGCGAGGCCCGTTCATCAAGAATCAAAATGGCCTCGATCTCGCTCGGATTCGTATGGAAACTTCCCCCAATACCCAGCGTGTCATTCGCCGAGATCACCATCGCCACCGACATTCCGGCCAGAGACTCACCCTGCCAGGTACCGGCGTCGACCTTCCACCCCATGACCGCTTTGCGGCCCGAAATTCCCACTTCCCCGTTGGCAAAACAGGGTCCTGTGTACACATCACACGTGCGGGCTTCGATGTACTCCCCCGAGACTTCCTTCGCGAACGACGGCGAAACAGCCAAAACCAAAAACGTGCCTAGGGCCAAGAGCTGAAATGTACGCATCGACCATCTCCTTGACGGGAACCTCCTGCCAACCTCTTGTATCTTCGACACCCCGGAAATCACCGTCAAGCGTCCCAGGTGTACAGATGGTGAATTTTTAATGAGGAAGTTGGCAAGCCCTCAGCTCGTACCGCCTGATAGAAGACCGTGATCGGGCACCAGAAACGGCACTCGCGCTCCTCAGATCGCCGTTTGGATTCCAAACGCCAAAACCCCAACGCCCCCCCAGCCCATAGCTAATATGGGACTTTCTCTCCGCCGAGACCAGTCCAACCAATTCCAATCAGTTTGGCCAATCTGCCAGGCTGTTCAGCACGAGATGAGCTCCCGCCGCAATCAACTCGTCTCTGGAAAACCCGCCGGTGGCCACGCCCACAGCCTTGGCATCGATCGCCAAAGCGCATTCGACATCCGCTGGGGTATCCCCAATGATACAGACCTCTCCCCCAGTCAGATCCTCTCCCAATCGACGCCGCAGCATACCCATCGCGTCGCGGGCCAGATCCGTCCGACGCTGGCGTCGATCGCCGAACACCCCTAGAGTGAACCGTTCCTGCAATCCAAAGTGTCGCAGCTTGATCTCTGCTCCCTGCGGTCCGTTGCCCGTCAAAACCCCCACAATCGATTCCGCCTGGCCGCTCACGCTCTCCAAAACCTCTCTCACTCCGGGGAGGATGGAACCCACCCCCGTCTTCAACTCGACCCCCAAGCGGGTGTGGTAGGCATGCAGGAGTCGCTGGCGGCTCTCGGCCCGAGCCGGGACACGGGCCATTCGCAACAGATCGCCCACGATGGCATAATCCGTCCGCCCACGGAGTTCGATTCCCGCCACTTCCTGCAGACCAAATTCGTCTCGCATGGCTCCGGTCAAAGCCCGCCACCCCGCCCCTCCGGTCTGCAACAAAGTCCCATCAATGTCAAACAGGTAGACCCGCGTCCGCATTCACCACTCCGACTTTTTCTTTCCGAGCATCTCCAGTTCACGCCGGACCGAACCGCCCAACATTCGGCCCCCCCTGCCCCCAGCCACACTCCTGACGACACACCATGGCCATCCAGACCTCTCCACCCTCACTCCTGGTGATTGGTTGCGGACAAATTGCCAGAGTTCACCTCGATCACCTTTTGCACAACCAGGCCTTTCGAGTGACCTCTCTGGTCGATCCCGATGGGACCAAAATGTCACAACTCGCCTCCCGGATTCCAGCCCAACCGCAATGTTTCCAGAACTTGCCGGAGGCCTTGGAAAACAGTGCTGTCGATGCGGCGCTGATTTGTACCCCGACCGACCAGCATTTCAACCAGGTGCTGGCACTTTGGGAAGCTGGCATCCCAGTTCTCTGCGAAAAACCCTTGGTCGATACACGCGAACGTCTGTTGGAAATCCTGCGTCTTGCCAGCCAGAGACCCCCGTTGATGATCGGCTACCAGCGGCGTCAATCGGCGGTGTTCCAGACCGCCCGGGAAATGCTGAGCGCTGGAGAGATCGGGCAGCTGCAATCGCTTTCGTTGACCAACACCGAACGCTGGGCGCAAACCATCAGCGGCACCTGGCGGGATGATCCCCGCCAAAACCCCGGTGGTTTCGTCGGTGATGCAGGGAGCCACAAGCTCGACATGCTGGCCTTTCTGACCGGACTGCGTCCA
>JBKCTR010000296.1:0-2854 GCA_046318755.1 Planctomycetaceae bacterium | reverse complement strand
CGGCGGGGGGATGGATCTCGGCCAACACCTGTAGCAGTTTCAGCCGGTCTGGTTTGGCGGTCTGGGCATTACCAATCGCCTGCAGCGCCTCCTGCAGCGCCGGGCCATCTCCCTGACGAACCCGCAATGCCAGAGAGCCTCCCCCGGCCTTGGCAATCGCGGCAATCAGTTCCTCGGGCAGCCCCACCAGCGGCCGTCCTTCAAACGCCTTTTCAAACCCCGCCAGCAACTGCCGCGCCTGCTCGGTGTTGGGGGCCAGCGACAGCAACTGGGCACACGCCAGCAGATCCTTGCGGGTCCCCGCCGTCGCGTACCGCCGCATCACTCGTTCCAAAATCGTTCCGGTCACCAGCTTTCGGTTCCAGGCCGCCGGGTCGCGGAACAGGCCAATCACCCCGTCCCGGTCACTCTCGGCCTTGGCCTCGATCGCCCACCACAATAGCAGGGGAATGTGAATGTCTCCCGCATCGTCATCGCGCTGCAGCAGCGTGCCAATCAGGGGCAGGGCGGTGGCCGCTGGAAGCCGGCGGACCGAACAGGCCAACTGGCTGCGGCATTCGGGATGCGACTCCCGTTCAGCCAGCGCCCGCAGTTCCGCCGCGAAAGCGGGCGACACCTGGTTCTGGTCGCACACCAGCCGTACGGTCCACAGGCGCACATAGGGATTCGAATGCGACAACAGCCGCACCGCCAACGCATCGTCCAGCCCATTCAGTTGATACAGCGCCCACAGCAGTGTAACGGCCGAATCATCCCCCTCGGCCAGCAATTTTTCCTTCAACACCGGCAGAGCCTCGGCCGGCTGTTTCCAAGCCAGCACCTGCAGCGCGGTCTGCCGGAACCATTTGTTGGCATCCTGCAGCCGGTTGATCAGCTCGGCGGTCGACGCCCGGGTCAAATCGAATCGCGCGGCGGGCGTTCCTCCCCGCCGCTTCAACCGCCAGACGCGCCCCCGCTCGCGGTCGATCCGTCCCTGATAGTGGCTGGCGTGATCGATCCGCTGCTCGTACAGGTCGGCGATGTAAATGGCCCCATCGGGACCCACCTGGATGTCCACCGGGCGGAACCAGGTGTCGCGCGTCGTGACCGGATGATCGACATCCTTCGTCTTCAGCGAGGACCGGTCAGGAAACACATCGGCCCGCACCACATGTCCCTGCAGAGGACCCACGCCAAACAACTGCCCGTGGTACTGCACCGGCAGGGAAGACTCCCCCGAATTGCTGCGGGCCCCTTCATAAATGACGAACTGGTGTGTGAACCGGGGGACATTGTCGTGCGTCATGTGCTCAAAGAACCCGAACGCATACGGGTTCGACAGCGACCCGTGCTTCTCGAACCCCTTGCGGTAGTAGCCCCCCTGCACGTAGTGGAAGCCGCGGGTGTTGCCGCCATTGTGTCCCGAGAAAGCCCGGCCGTGGTTGTCGAATTCGAGCCCGAACGAATTCCCTCCCCCTTCGCCGAAAAACTCGTAGCGTTTCGAGACGGGGTGATAGCGCCAGACCCCCTGACCCAGCGAGCGGACCGCCTGCTCA
Source organism: Planctomycetaceae bacterium (assembly GCA_046318755.1). Taxonomy (GTDB): domain Bacteria; phylum Planctomycetota; class Planctomycetia; order Planctomycetales; family Planctomycetaceae; genus UBA10511. Next base: position 1,319 of record JBKCTR010000296.1, on the reverse strand, counting down.
ACCGGAGTTCCCGGCGCACGGATCACGCCGGTCACCGTGCTCCCCTGCGCTCCATACAGCCAGCCGTCGGGTCCGAACCGCAGGCTGTTGGCGATGGAGTGAGAGTCTTCCATCCCGAACCCTTCGAGATGCACCACCGGGTCGCCATCCGGTTTGTCGTCGTGGTTGCGGTCGGGATAGAACAGCAGTTACGGCGGCTGCAGCACCCAGACCCCGTCCCGGTCGAATGCGAACGAACTCGTCAGGCTCAGTCCTTCGACGAAGACTCCGTGCGTTTCGAACTTTCCGTCACCGTCGTTGTCGGCGTGCCACGAAATGCGGTCCATGCCGGGAAAGTGATGCGGCGGCGGCGGGGGGACCTTGTCGTAGACCGACCGCAGGAACTTGTCGCGGGCAATCATCTTCAGCCCGGCGGGATCGGGATACTGGATGAACTCGCAGACCCACAACCGGCCGCGGGCATCCCATTTGATGCTCAGGGGTTGCCGGATGTCTGGCTCACTCAGCGCCAGTTCGATCTCCAGATCATCAGGAATCTGAAACTGCGCGAGTGCCTCGGCGGGGGATTGCGGGCCAGCGTCATCAATCCGCTTCAGCGACTTCGCCACCTCGGCCGCCTCTTCGAGCTTCGTCGCCAGGGCGATTCCCTCGGGAACCCGAGCTTCGTCGAATTGCGCGAAGACCGGGTTGTCTCCCGGACGGAACTGCCATGCTCCAGTCAGCCGCAGCGCCTGCTGCTTGCCGAACAAAACGGGAGCCGCGACGTTGAACCCCGTCCGTCCCTCCTGGTTGTAGACCCGCAGGGCCACCACGTTCGGACGGTCGGTCCGTACACTGTCGGCCGCGATGAAAAACCGGTCCTTCCCTCCCAGTCCACTGCGAAAGAACGGAGGAAACTCCCCCGCCTGCCCCACCTTCTTGCCGTTGAACCAGACCTCGTGCGCCGCATCGACCGGCTCGACGAACAGTTCGAGATCTTCTCCCTGCCAGTTGGCGGGGGGCTGCACGAATCCCCGGTACCACGACAGATTCTCTTCCCCAGCCGGGGGATTCTTCCAGACGTCGGGGACCTTCACCGAAGTCCAGTTCGCTTTGTCTTGTGCGGCGGCGGGACTGCTCAACACCCCCACCAACAGCAGCAGGCTCCCCAGGAACCACATCGGTCGCAGACCTGGGAGGGTAGCAGTCAGCCCACAACGGGAACTCGACACGAACAGGCGGGGTGCGGCCATGGAAGACTCGGCATTCGCGGAAAGGAGGGACCGCGGAAGAGACGCAGCCGGTCTTCCGCGGCAACGCGTGGGGTGGGGGGAGTGTCC
>JBKCTR010000295.1:0-10912 GCA_046318755.1 Planctomycetaceae bacterium | reverse complement strand
GCCGATGGGAGTGGTGTTGAGCAAAATGGAGACGACATTGGCCCCATTCACGTGGGTGACCAGCATGTCGAGCTTGCCGTCGAGATTGATGTCTCCGTATTCGACACCCCGCAGCGAATGGGTTGTGGAAAACACCGCTTGACTGGCGAAGGTCGGTGTGGCCCCGCTGACACCCGTGATGCCGGTCAGCCGCACCTGAAACCTTTCGTCCAGCTCGGGAAGAAGGTCGCCGTTGACGGGAACAGCGAGTGTCAGCGAACTCTGCCCGGCGGGGATGGTGGCGACGGCGGTGCTCGTCACGTAATCGACACCAGCCTCTGCCTGGGATGAGGATCCCTCCACCGGCTCGGTGGTGTAGGTGAAGGTAATGGCGGAGGAGAGGTCGTCACCGTTCCGGGTCACGGTAAATACGGCGGAGGTCTGGCCGGAATTCCCTTCGAGCAGGGAGACGTCGGAGATGGACAGTGTCGCCGCCAGCATCAACCGGTCCGAGAGCCGCTGGATCCGGGCGACCGGAGGCTGGCGAAAAGCCTGCCGGCGGTACCGCACCTGTCTCTGCAGACGGAACCGGCGACAGAAAGCGCTCACCCAGGAATGCAGCAACATCGGCAAGGTCTCTCGCAGACGAGAAGAGCCACGGGGCGTCGGACCGAGAGTTTCCGGTCGGCGCGGCTCTGGATCGGGATTTGGAAAACAGAGTTGCAAGGGTGGTGCCCGACACGGGCAACACCCTTGCAGTGGCGGTCGTGGGTTACTGTGTGGCGGTTGGCCCGGATTCCATGGTCACCATCCGTCTGATCTCATCGGTTTTGAACCCGAGCGCCATGGGACGCACGACTCCAGGCAGGGTGACCGTGTCATACAACTCGGTGACCAGACCTTCGAATCGAATCCAATGCGCAATCTGCCCGGTCCGCAGATCGATCACTTGCAGTCCGCATTGCGGTTGGGCCCGGCGAGCCGTCAGGGCCTGGTCGAGTGGCAATCCTGAAAAGGTGATGTCATGGCGCGGTTTGGAGAGGGTGACCACCGCATAGTCCCCCACAAACGCCAGTCCGCGAAGAAACCCCGGACAGAACGCAATCGGTTCGAAGTGACCGCGTTGCAGGTCGATGGTTCCCAGTTCTCCCGTGCCGGCATTCAGCAGCCAGAGCTGGTCACGGTGCCACCGGGGAGAGTGCGGCATGGACATTCCGGTGGCCAGAATATCGTTGGTGGTGATGTCGACGACACAGCCTCCCTCACGACGGGCGTCGCGCCAGCCGTCGGCGACGTCGGATTGCGAGACGCACGTGACATACCTGGCCTTGCCATCTCGCAGGGCCAGTCCGTTCAGATGGCAGCGGTCCTCCGCGACAATCGCGGACAGAAAGGAGGGGCGCCACAGCGGACGAAAACTGTGCCGGTCCGACAGGGTGGCCACGCAACCAAAACCGGTCGCTACAAACACGACCCGGTCGTCGTCTTCCACCGCCACGTCGTGGATGTCGAGATCGCCAGTCGTATGGCTGACCCGGGGAACATAGAGTCGGTCGTGATCCAGATGGGCCTGCCTCTCCGGCAGCGAGTTTTCCAATCTCCAGAGCTGGTATTGTGTGGCCAGCCAGAGCGTCTGGCCATCGGCCGAGGCACTCAGCCCCATGCTTTGGGGAAAGGTCCGCTCGAAGACCGACAGTTGCCCGCTCGGCTGCCGTCCCAACAGAAACAGCTTTCCGGATTGATAGGCGGAGACGGCGAGGCTGATGTTCTGCTCGGCCAGCCACGACGTGAAATACCGGGAGGCCAGGATTTCGAGCCAGGGTTCCTCGGCTGCGGAGCGTGTCCCTTGGCTCATGTTGGGCACAAAGGACGTCATGGTGGCGGCGGGCACGCCCACTCCTTCGGGCGACTGGTTTGCCGCATCCTGACCGGGGATTGTGAAGACCTCGGGAAACTCCAGCAGTTTTGACATGTTCGCCATGGGACGGGGAGCGCGGACACTTTCCTTGCGACCGGTCGAGAACCGGCCTATGTTGGAAAAATTGGTGTAAGGTCCCGGGATACACCGCGGCCAGACGGTGGCGGAACACTGACCGGGATTTGTGGATGTCGCTGCGGTCTCGCGAGTGGGGAATCTTGTGGGGAAACGAGTGGAGTGGCGGGGCGGGGTGATGTCCGTGGAGGAATTCCGAGGCGGGACCAGCAAGGTGCGCTCGTTCGGAGGAGGCCATCGACCGGCTCTCCAGTGGCGTCTTGGCTGCGTATACTGGTCAACCGTGCACCCATATCATCCGGCCGGAAACCATCCATGAGTTCCGCGACCGTGCGGATCCGCTGTGCGCTCACCGACACTCTCTGGGAGCCGGGATTGGCCGAGGGGCACCCGGTGTTGCACGGAACACGGCGTTGCCGGGCCGAACTGTTGCAGTTGATTCCCGGCAGTCCGCCGGTGCCGCTCCCTCCCGAACCGTGGGCGGTCGCCCTGCTGTTGGCTCACGCGCTGTTGCGGTTTCGGCCCGATCGGGAACTGGATGGCTTCACCCACCCCGGGTTCGCGTCACTGTACGATTGGCTGGCGCGGGCCAACGGGACCAAGAGCTGGTTCCGCGAGACCTTTGGCTTCGTCAGCCGCCGGGGCCGCAATGGGTGCGCGATTGTGCCGCAGGAGGGGGCCGTACACCCCGACCAGATCGAGATCGTGTTGGATGGCCAGGTCGTGCGGCGGGACAATCCCGGCTGGCGGCAGACGGTCTTGCAACTCTTCGCCGCCCAGCATGACGCCCGCCAGTGGACCGCCGGTCTCGGCGCAGGAACCATTCCGCGACTGCTCGACTACCTGGCGTCGGCTTCCACAACAGCGCCTCCGTCCGCCGCTTTGCCGTCGCGTCACGCTTGGGATGTGACCCGGGTGCCGCGTGCTTTGGAGCCGGAACTGCGCGAGCAGTTGGTGAGCGGGGGCGTTCGGCTGGTGGCCATTCGGGGACCGAAGCAATTTGGCAAGACGACGCTGCTTGAATCGCTGCAGGCGTGCGACCCGGAGGAACTGTTCGATCGGGCGGTGTTGCTCTCGTTCCGCGATCTCAACACGACCCATGCGCAGACCGCCGAGGATGTGTATGCCGCACTCCGGGAAGAACTGGAACTGCAATTGGGGACCCCGGAACAGTCGACCGGCGCGGTTCGCAGTGAATTGCAGCGGTTGCGGCGCAGTCTGCAGGAGGCCCTTGCGCAGTCCCCGCGGCTATGGCTGCTGCTCGACGACGTTGACCGGTTGTTCGACACCAGTGACCGCTGTGCCCAGGTCTTCGGGACACTCTCAGAGTGGTGGAGCAAGGGACAGCGTGGTCCGGAACGCGAGTTGTGGAAGGGGTTGCGGATGGTGCTGACCCATCGTCGCGATCCCCTCCCGTTCTTCGCCCACCACGATGAGTCGAGCCCCTTCAGCCGGGCGCAGCGCCATGTGTTGCCTCCGTTCACCCCCACCGAGGTGCACGCGCTGGGAGAGCAGTTCGAAGTCGATGCGGCGACGAGGGGCCGCGTTCTGGCCGACCTGGCGGGGCATCCCTCCCTCACCCGGCTGGCATTCGAATCGTTGGGGGGGACGACCTGGCAGGCCCTGTCGGGGGCGGCGCTGCGCGGCGAGGGGCCCCTGGGTCAGTGGATGCGTGATCGGGCGGCGAGCGTGCGTCTGCTGGGAGACAAGACGTGGCAACGGCTGCTGACGGTCGCCCGTGGCAACTCGCGCCCCAGCGAGGCTGACGGCGGTCTGCTGGAGCGGGGCCTGGTGATGCCCCGTGGCAGTCATCTGGCGGTGAGCACACCGTTGTTCGAATTGTACCTGATGCAGAGCTGCGGTGTGGGGACGACAGGATGACCCAATCCCGCAGCGATCGGGGGCGATCTTTCCGGCGGATCGTCCCCGGCTGGAATCCGATTGTGTCGCGCCCGGGGCGCAAGGCTTTTTTGGACTGGGCAGGCCTCGTTCCTCTCCGAGGCTGGCCATGAGCGGAGGTCCTTCCACAAAACCTGGCGAACACATCGGCCGACCGTATCGTTCCATCGATTCCCAGCCGCTGGATGTGCACGACGCGACGTATGTCGAGCGGGAAGCCGATGCCGAGTTGTGGCGGGTGATCGAGACGGGGGGGCTGGCCTTCATCCAGGCACCCCGGCGGGTGGGGAAGACCAGCCTGTTGCTGCACGGAGAGCAGCGGGCGGCGGCTCGCGGCGAGCTGCTGTTCGTCTCTCTCGACCTCCAGGGACTGCTGCCGGGAATGCGCTCTCCTTCGCAGTTGTTTGAAGATTTGTGGGAGGCGGTGACCGAGGCTCTGGAGGCGGCGCAGGCTGGTCCGCCTGCTCTCGGGGCAGAGCAGGAGCGAAACGCAGATCACGGTGCGCACAACCTTCAAGAGGCGCGCCTGGAGAGGAATGATCCGTCGGAGGGGGGTGGCTGGGCCGGGGCGCCGGAGGGGGGCCTTGAACGCCGGCGGCCCGTTGCCTGGTTTGCCTCGCAGTTGCAGTGCCGGATCGCGCAGCTCGCTCCACGCCGGCTCGTGCTGGCGTTTGATGAGATCGAGCGGTGCGGTCCCGCCGGGCTGCCCCTGCTGCTCGATGCCTTGCGGCTGCTGTTCAGTCAGCGCGGGCCCGCCCGGGACTGCAGGACGGCGGTGGTGCTGGTTGGGTCGGCCAGTCCTGCGACCCTCTGCGGCGACCAGTGGGGGGGGAGCCCCTTCAATCTGGGGACACGCATCGCCGTTCGCTCCTTGCGGGTCGACGAAGTGGCCCGGCTGCTGGCGGTGATGGGGTGTGTGCCGGCGGCCGCTCGTGACGGAGTGGCACGACGGATTGTCGAGTGGACGGGGGGCTCGGCGTTTCTCGCGAACGCCTTTGCGCGGGTGGTCAGCCACCGGGTGAGCGAGCAGGGAGGGCCTGCCGAGGTGGCCGTCGACGAACTGGCCGAGACCATTCTCTCCGTCGATCCCCATCGCGATTCGCAGGCGGGAACGATTTTCGAGAACGCGCTCGCCCCCCTGGTGACCCGTGTGGCGCGGTTGTCTCAGCAGGCGTGTGCTCCTGGAGTCGGATGGCTGTTGCGCCAGGCGCAGCGGCGGGCAGGGGGCGGGCGGTGGAGTTCGCCCGCATGGCTTGCTTCTCCCGCCCCCCCGGTTGATCAGGTGCAGCTTGCCCGGGACGAACTGGTGGTGGCCGGGGTGCTGCGCGACGATGCCAGTCTTGGGGCGTCTTTCAGCAGCCTCCTTTATCAGCAGGCGTTTTCGAAGGAATGGGTGGAACGCCACTTCCCGGAGCCTGTCCCGGCGTGGCGTGAGCGGTTGGTGCGGGGGCTGGTGACGCATGCGCGGCGGGTGGCGCTGGCACTTCTGGGGTTGATCTGCCTGGTCTCGCTGGCTCTGTGGGGGCAGCAACGGCGATTGGCCAGCCGCGAGCACGCACTGCGGATGACGACCGCCAAGAGTTCTCTCGGCAGTTTCCGGTTACTGCAGCAGGCGATGAATGACCCGGCCCTGCTGACCAGCCCCCGGCGGGTCGAGTGGCTCAGTCAGGCGTGGCATGAGTTCGAGGCGTTTCCCCTGACGGAGATCGGCGATCCGGGGCTGTTGGCCGAGGCGGCCGAGTCTCTGCGGGAATTCACTGTGGCCATCGGTGACGCCTCGTTGGCCGGGCAGCGGACCACCGTGGGGACCGTCATTCCCGATGCAGTCGAAGTCGCCGAGCGCGAGGTGATGGTGGCCAAGCGGCTGTTGCAACTCGCTCCGGACCACCCGGCCTGGAAAGAGCTACTGGCTGGGGCCTTGCGGCGCAAGGCCCGGCTGCAGGGGGATCGGGGAGATTCGGGGGGGGCGGTGCAGACCGCCCGGCAGAGTGTGGCATTAGCCGACCAGTGGCGAGCGGAACATCCAGACGAACGGGCAGCCCACTTGGCGCACTTTTCCTGTCAGGTGGAAGTGGGGGCGGCGCTGTTTGGTCAGGGGATGGCGGGCGAGGCCTCGCTCGGACGTCGACACGAGTCTTTTACGGAAGCCCAGCGGATCCTGGAGGGTTTGGCGGAGTCCGAGGAACACCTCGGGACAGGCGATCCACAGGCTCGACTGATGATTGCCCGGCGGTATCAATTCCTGGCGATTCTGTGGCACAAAATGGGTGACCGTCCCGCGACTGAGGTCTGGAGCGCGGCGGACCGGGTGGAGGACCTGCTCTCGGGGTGGCCCGAACCACCGGTGGGAGACTTCAGCAATTTGGGAGACTGGCTGCTGTCTCAACAGGTGCTGTCCCGCGCCCTGAACGCGAAGGGACTCTCGCTGGTGATCCGGAACACCAGCACCGGCCTGCCCCCCGAGGAACGCTGGCGCCGGGGAGTTGCCGCCCATGAGCGGGCGTTGGCCATTCGAAAAAAAATCTGGGAGCGCTGTCCGTGGCTCTGGTCTGCCCGTCGTGATGTCGGCCAAAGCCTCGGAAATCTGGCTGAAGGATGCGTTCTGCTGGGTGACATTCCCCGCGAGATTCACTGCCGCCGTCAGGTGTGGGAACTGCTGCGGGAGGATGTGGTGGCACAGCCCCAACTGCAGTCGTTGGTCAATCTCTGGCGGCTGCAGGGGGTGCGGCTGAGCATGCGGCTGCTGGAGCAGGGACAACAGGCGGAGGCCGCCACGATCTTCGCCGACGCGCTCACGCGAGTTCCCACTCCGCTGGAAGATGCCGAACGATACAACCTTGGGCATCTTATTCAGGTACTGCGGGGGTACAATCTGCTCAGCCAGCAGCCCGATGGCCCTGCGAGACCCAATCTGCCCGATTGCGGGGAGCTGCAGCAGAGGTGCCTCGACCTGTTCGACGAGCTGACCACGCAATCCGATCGCTTTGCGCCTTCGACCTGGGATCTGGTCCGGGAGCTCGTGGAGGAGTTGGCCGAGGGAATTCTGCTGCATCATCCCCGGGTCCCCGAGCTGCGGCGCTGGTGTGGGGAAGGACTGGCGGCCCTCGGCAAACCGGCGGCGGCCGAACGGTCACCCTCCCCATGAATGTCTCTGGGGCTGTGGATGGTGCGGGGGCGGTTCTTCGATTGGTCTTCCGTGGCTTTAGTGCTGAGGTGTGATCTGGGCTGCATTGGCAAACCTCGAACATTCCTGAGTCCTGAGGAATGACACACATCCCGCACGGTTGCGCGCGTCTGTCGTCGAGCGGAAAAGTCGATCATTCGCTGCATCGCCCGGCTGTGCCACGGAACACCGGCGACAGCCTACAGCTTCTCGAGCACTTCGAGCGCTTTCGTCTCGAAAATCGCCTGCCATTCGGGGGCCAGAATACAGTCGCTGTCTTCCTGCGCGTTGCCGACGTTCAAGAGTTGCTCGGCCGTCGGGGCATAGTAGATGTAGCCGTTGGTATAGCCGGCGACGAAGACCGGCTTTCGCTTCGCACGCTCTTTGAGATTGAGGCCGATCCGCACCGTCAGCTCTCCCGGGAAAGTGACCAGCACGAAGTCTCCCACCCGCAGACCACCCACTTCAACATCGACCGTGCGCTTGCCCGCCGCCACGTTCTGGGCCTGGTGCATTTTCAGCAGCGCCAGATTGGTCTGCATGCGCGTCAGCTCTTCCATCGTCTGGATATTTTGGAGATAGGCGGTGATGTTCGCCCGGTTCGCCGCGTCGAGCTTGTCGAGATTCGACCGGCCCAACTGCCGGTCGAGCAGGTAGGCGGGGGAGGGGGCCGAGGGAAACTCACCTCCCACGTCGTACTTTACAATCAACGGCAGGAAGGTCTGGAAATTGAGGCTGGTCCCCCGCAGGTTCTTCACGACCCGCGGAATCTCGGCCTCCAGCGCCTCGATCCGTTCCGCCAGGTCGGCCCGGGGCAATTCGAGCGGTTCATTCAGCACCTTCAGAGGAGCTTCAGCCCGCGTCTCAATCGCCCGCACCGCTTTCAAGGTGCTGAGGGCCAGCAGGTTCCCCAGTGGCTCGCCATCGCGCGGCTGTGTGACGTCCTTGTAGCGGACCGGGTTGATGTCTCCTCCGCATCCCTGCACGAACAGGGCGACTGCATCGTTCCCGAGAGTCTCTTCGATGACCTGCGACGAGAACCCGGTGAAGTCGGCGGTGTTCGCTCCCGTCGGGACTCCCATGATGGGATGGCAGGCGAAATTATAAACCACCGCCAGCGGCCGGCCATCGAGCCGGTCGAGACGCAGCACGCCAATTTGCGGATCAATTGGGCCAATCTCGGCAATCTGATCATTCCCCGGAAGGGCGTAGGCGTGCCGTACGTCGGCTTCCTTGCCATTCTTGAGCCGCACGCGCCGGTTTTCGGAGATGCGGTCTTCCTGCCCGATCCCCATCCCGGCCTTCACCGGTACCATGTTCGCCAGGGCCCGGGCCACGCAGTCGACCGTCCGCTGCTCGACGTCGGCACAGATCACACCGTGGCAGTGGCTGGCGTTGATCAGGAAATTTCCCGGCGCAATCCCGTGATCCTTCTGGAGAGCGCCTCGCACCTTCTCCATGAAGTCATTGCGGATGTGACCAATCTGACCGATCGAGACGGCGTCGATGCTGCACAGCACGGCCGTGGTCGTTCCATCCGACAACGCCAGCGCCCGCACATAGCAGGGGGGTTGGGGAGGGCCGGCATCGGGATGGGAGACATCGACCTTGGCCACTCCGGCTTTCAGCGGGGCGGCATGGACCGCGGAGGCGCTCAGCAGCACCACCCCGCAGCCGATGACCACAAGGGACCAGAGGTGAGACAGCGACGCGGAGAGGCCGGTCGACCGAACAGTGCGGAGGGACGTGCGGGGCATGGTGGGGCGCCGGTGTGAGGCGGAAGGGAAGGGGGGCGCGCGGGAGTTTACGGGGCGATGCAGAACAGCTTGTTGCGGCTGCGGACAAACAGCCGGCCGTCGGCAATCGCGGGAGTGCCGGTGACCGCTTCGCCCATGTCGTTCTTTGCCAGCACCTCCAGTTCGGGCCCATCCTTCAGCACCACGATGAAGCCGTTCTGACCGGCGACGTAAATCTTGCCGTCGCCATAGACGGGCGAGGCCAGATACGCCCCTTCATTGCCGATCCGCTTCTTTTCCCAGAGGGGCTTTCCGGTCTGGGCGTCGAAGCAACTCGCGACACCCCCTCCCTTGATGAACCAGATGCGGCCGTTCACGACCAGCGGCGACACCACGTGGTCGGGGGCGCGGGTGACCTTCTTGTAGAGGACGTTGGTCTTGGTCACATCGCCAACCCCTCCGCCACGCACCACCTGAAAGGAGCCTTCCTTCTGCAGGTCGTCATCGAACTTGCTGGCATCGGTTTCGCCTTTGGCGCGGGCCGCCACATCCTTCGCGAGCACGCCCCCCTGGTTGCGGGGGTCGAGAAACGCCTTGTCGATCTCTTCCCCTTCGAGAATGCCGTCGCCATTCACATCCCCCCGGTCGAATTTCTTCCAGAAGGCGTCGGGGATGGGGGCTTCTTTGTTCACCCGGCTGTTGCGGACCTCGTCTCTGGTGATCTATCCGTCGCCGTTCGCGTCGGCCTGGGCCCGCCACTGGTACGATATGCCGCTGCTTTCGACCGAGACATACACCAGGTCATCGAGCACCACCGGAGTGGTCTTGATGTTCCGGCAGAAGAGTTCGGTCGCCCACAGTCGCTTGCCGTTGGTGATGTCGTATCCCAACAGCCGCCCCGTTCCCGCCACCACCAACTGCGGTCCCTGCTTTGTTTGGGCGATCACCGGGTGCGAATAGCTGACCGCCATGTCCCCCCGGTCATCCTGCCAGAGCAGTTTTCCGGTCTTGCGATCGAAGGCGTACAGGGCGGGGCTGAGGTCGTCGTCCTGGCAGAAAAACAGCGTTTCCCCATGCAGCACCGGAGACATGCCCGGACCCCAGTCGAAGATGAAGAATGGCTCGGGCAGCACCTGCTTCCAGACCAGCTCTCCCGTCTGGGCATCGAGCGCCGCCACCCCCAACCGGGTGAAGTAGACATACACCCGCTCGGCATCGGCGACTGGTGTGGCCGAGGCATAGCTGTTCGACTCGTGTGCGGGTGGCAGGGGTTCGGACCCCACGGGGAACGGGTGTTGCCAGAGTTCTTTTCCCGTGGCGGCGTCGTAGGCGAAAACCACGAACTTCTGCCCGGGGCCTTTCTCGCCGACCATGGCGGTGGTGAAGACCCGACCAGCCGCCACCACGGGGGACCCAATCCCTTCCCCCACCTCGTGCATCCACGCGACGTTCTGTGTGGCCGAGAATTCGACCGGCAGTTTTTTGGTCGAAGGGGAGATCCCGGTGGAATTCGGCCCGCGGAACTGGGGCCAATCTTCGGCCCGGGTGCGTTTCGGAAGCGACAGGAGGCTGGCGGCCAGCAGCAACGGCAACAGCGAACGGGCGGGCATGTCGAGGTCTCCAGGGGGGAACGCACCAGCACAACGTCGCGCGGGTCTGCGGATCGTAAGCCATGCCCGCACGGGGAACAATTGCGCCGCGACCTTGCGGCCCCGGGGGCGGGCTGGGCAGAATGGCGGCAGGGAGGCATCAGCTTGCCGGTTGTCATCCGGTTGGTGGCCTCTGGTCCCCCCGCCTCGCCCCGCACAGGGATTTGTCATGTCGCTCAAGAAACCTGCAGTCTCTCAGTCCAGCCGTCGCCAGTTTTTGGCGCAATCGGCGGTCGCGGCCTCCTCGCTGCTGGCGGCTCCGGCGATCGTGCGGGGAACGAACCTCAACGAGAAGCTGAACATCGCCATCATTGGCTGTGGCGGGCGCGGGGCGGCGAATCTGGCGGGGGTCTCTGGCGAAAACATTGTCGCCCTGTGCGATGTGAACGACGCCGCGGTCGCCGCGGCCGCGCAGAAACACCCGAAGGCGAAGAAATTCGCCGACTTCCGCGAGGTGTTCGAGCACGCGAAAGACTTCGATGCCGTGGTGGTC
>JBKCTR010000294.1:0-3034 GCA_046318755.1 Planctomycetaceae bacterium | reverse complement strand
AGTGTCTGTCACACCAGCCATTCGGGCTTGAAGAGCAACAGCCCACCCAGCAGGGCGATCACGACGCCACTGATCAGCTTGAGCCACCGGCCTTCTTTCTCTTGCAGCCGTTTGCGCGACAGGGTGCTGACGGCGATGGCGACCATCAGCGAGTCGTCGGCCATGTAGGCCAGGTTGTAGAGGCCGAGGTAGGCGTAGTTTTTCCACGGCGGGTATTGGCGATAAGTGAGAATCTGCGTGTACAGCGCGGGAAGTCCGGCGGTGCAGAGCAATTCAATGATGTTGACCAGCACGGCCAGCACGATCGCCCCCGCGAGGGCCGCCCCCAGCGAGGGAGCCGCCACCACTTTGCGGATGCGGTCGTACAGCCCGGGCTTGGCTCCCTCGGGAATCGAGAGGGTGACCCCCTTCTTGAAGGCGAAGAAATCCTTGATATGAATGGCCCCCATGGTCAGGGCCAACAGTCCCAAACAAACCTGCGCCCAGCGAACCAGCCCAATCAACTGGAAGACCGTCAGCCAGGCCGCCATGAAGGCGAAGTACGCCAGCCCGCTGACCAACACGAACACCCCCGAGATCAGCCCCATCTTCAGCCGGTCGTTCTGCCCCGCCAGTACCGACAGCAAAAACAGCAGCACCCACATGGCACACGGGTTGAACCCATCCACCAGTCCCACCAATACGGTGAACACCGGCAAGCCCAAACGGGAGACACTGATCGATCCCAGCCCCCGCAGGTCAATCGAGTCGGGGGGAGCGTCGACGGCCGGACCATCGCGGCTGTTCGCCGACGCGTCCAGCGCGTCGAGATCGGCCTCATCCAGCATGGGCAGTTCCTCGGGTTCGAACGGCACTTGCTCTTCTGCCTCCCCTCCCGGCGGCTCGGCGGCAGGTGGGTTGGCCGTGGTCGTTGTCTCAGTCTCCCCCACCTGACCAAGACACACCAGCAGCCCCCACCACGGCCCGGCGGCCACGAGCCGGGATTGAGGCTCGCCATCACCGACGGCCGATTGCATCTGTTGAGCCTCGGAAACTCCCGCAGGGGACGTTGTGGTGGGTGCGTCCTGTGGCTGGGAGTTGGGTCCTGGGCCGTTGGGCGACGGAGATTCGGGCGACGGAGATTCGGGCGCCGGAGATTCGGGCGACTGAGACTCGGGCGACTGAGATTCGACCGCCGTGCCGCTGGACGCGGCTTTGCCATCGGGATTTGCCCGCGGGGGGGCGGTTTCGGTGTTCGCGGGCGAACTGGCTGAGGCCCCCGGCTGGGGTGTGGTTGCAGAAGGTGCCGCAGGTTCGGGTTCCAAGGGGTAATGCTTCTCGACCAGGTCTTGCAGTTGGCGACCGGTGGTTTCCGGTCGGTCGAAGCCCACCTGGATCTTGCCAAACAAAGACACCAGCGGCACGTTCGGATTCGCCACATTGTGCCGGCGGGCAATCTCGCGCATGCGTTCGAGTTGCCCTGGCTCGCGCGCGATGTTGCGGTAGACCAAGGGCAGCGTCGGGTGGCGGGCCTTCCAGCCATCGAGGAACCGCTTCGCTGCCGCACAATGGGGGCAGCCGTCCTGGGTAAAGACTTCGATGGTCAGCAGATCTTCGATCTGCCGGCCCGTCGTCGCGTCATCGCGGTAACCGACCAGCAACTGGTCGCAGAGTGCGATGCCTGGCAGGCCCGGCTTGGCCACCTTCTGCTGCTTGCAGAGGGCGTAATACCGCTTGAGCTGGTCCTGGTCGGAATCGACCGGGATGATGGTCACCTGCAGGTCGCGACGGCGAGTCTGCAGTTGTTCCACAAACTTCAGGGCCGTAGCGCATTGCTGGCAATCGGCCTTGGTGAAGATTTCGAGGGCCAACCGTCGGCTGCGACCGGGAACCTCCCGCAACGCGGGGCCGGTGGCAGAGCCAGTCGCCGGGACGGTGGCCGGGGGGGCCGCCGGGGCGGGCGCAGGCACGGCCGAGCGGGGAGGAGCCGCACCCCGGAAGGGACGAAATCCCTGGGCGGCCAATTCACCAGAACACAACGCAGACAACCCCAGGCCAAGGCTCGCGATGCAGATCGCGGGCCACTGGCGAAACGGGGACGCGGTCGCGAAAATCATGCAGGGCTCGATCACGAACGGTTCGCCGGAGACAGTTCCGAGCCGATCCGTCTGGGGATCGACTCACACAGGTCGAGCCTAGGTGGGTTTGGTCGACAGGGTCAAGGGGGGCGGGGCCCGTTCCGATCGCGATTGGAGACGGGATCGAAAAAAATCCCAGACCCCAGTCGGGGCTCGCGTTTGGCCAGCCTGACCAAGTGGTCAATGACGGGAGGAAATGATGCAGCGCAATGCGTGGTGGACGAGCTGGTTGGCGTGGCTGGGGATCGGTGTGGTGCTGTTCGTGTGGGCCGGGCTGGCGTTGACGTCGGCCACGCGGGCGCAGCTTGCCGAGCAACAGCGCCGCGACACCCACTGGCAGCAGGTGAACGCCGACGCGGCCCGCTCGCGACCCCCAATGCTGCCCGGCGAAGAGAAGCCCGCCCCCGCCCCCCTCGAAGGTCGGTGGATGATTGCCTTGCTGGCCATCGCGGCCACGGGAGCGGTCGCCCGCGCCGGTTGGCTGTGGCTGGAGCGGTTGCCGGGGCTGGGGAGTGGTCCGCGAGCGGAAACACCCGTCACTCCCCCCGACCAAGCCCTGCGCGAGACCGGGCCGAGCCAGCGGGGCACGCTGTCGCCACCATCGCTGTCCGGACCGCCTCCGTCTCGCAGCAGCAGTTCCTCCAGTCCCCCGTTTGGCACACCGCCGGGCATCCCCCCCGTGGCCCCGCCAGCGCTGCGCGGTGAACCCCCATTCCAGCCGCTTGAGACTCCCCTGCCGCCGCCACAGGCTGCACCTCGCCCCAGGCGGCCGGGGACTCCCCCGGGCAACTTGCCCGAGGGAGACCAGTGGGGTTGAGGAGACCGGTCACCATTCGCCGGATGATCGGGCAGAATGGCGATTGCGTATCGGAAAACGGCCAGAAGACCGCCCGGAATCCGACGGGGGGCCGAAACTG
>JBKCTR010000293.1:0-2149 GCA_046318755.1 Planctomycetaceae bacterium | reverse complement strand
GTTCTGTACACATCATTTCGCAGCCACGATCTGCGGACACCATAATTCCTGGAGAAGAGTTCCATGAGCTTGAAGCCTCTTGACGATCGCGTGGTGGTTCAACCCGTTGATGCCGAGACGACCACCGCCGGGGGCATCGTGCTGCCCGATACCGCGAAAGAGAAACCCCAGCGCGGCAAGGTCACAGCGGTCGGCCCTGGCCGGCTGCTCGAGTCGGGCGAACGGTCTCCCATGGCGGTTGCCGTTGGCGATCATGTGCTGTTCAGCAAGTACGGCGGCACCGACATCGAGGTTGATGGCAAGGACGTGAAGATCCTGCGCGAGAGCGACATTCTCGCCAAGCTGGTCTGATTGTTCCCCCTTCGCAGAGATCCTCCGCAGGAGTTTAAGGCGTGGCTAAGCAACTGTTGTTTGAAGACCGTGCCCGGCTGAAGCTGCAGCGCGGCGTGAATACCCTGGCCGACGCGGTCGCTGTCACACTGGGTCCCACTGGGCGCAATGTGATCATCGACAAGAGCTTCGGCAATCCGTTGGTCACCAAGGACGGCGTCACCGTTTCGAAGGAAGTCGAACTCGACGATCCCTTCGAACACATGGGAGCCAAGTTGGTGAACGAGGTGGCAACCAAGACCAGCGACATCGCGGGGGATGGAACCACCACCGCCACCGTGCTGGCCAAGGCGATCTACGCCGAAGGACTGCGGAGCATCACCCTGGGCGCCAATCCCACGGTGGTTCGCCGGGGTCTCGAGAAGGCGGCTGCCGCCGCGCTAGAGCACTACAAGTCGGCCGCCAAGCCGGTCGACAGCCCGGAAGAGATCGCCCAGGTCGGCGCCATTTCGGCCAACAATGATCGCTCGATCGGCGATCTGCTGGCTGAGGCGATGCAGAAGGTCGGCCGCGACGGTGTGATCACCGTCGAAGAAGGGAAGGGGAACGTCACCACCCTGAAGCTGGCCGAAGGGATGCAGTTCGACAAGGGCTTCATCTCCCCCTACTTCGTCACCGATCCGGCCGAGATGAAGGCAATCCTCGAAGATTGCTACATCCTGCTGCACGAGAAGAAGATCTCCAGCCTGCGAGACCTGGTTCCGCTGCTGGAGAAAGTCGCCCAGTCGGGCAAGCCGTTGCTGATCGTCGCCGAAGATGTCGACGGCGAAGCATTGACCGCTCTGGTGGTCAACAAGCTGCGGGGTGTCTTGCGGGTGTGTGCCGTGAAGGCCCCGGGCTTCGGCGATCGCCGCAAAGCGATGCTCGGAGACATGGCTGTTCTGACGGGCGGGACCCTGCTGTCGGAAGATCTCGGCATTAAGCTCGAGTCGGTCGAGGTGTCTCACCTGGGCCGCTGCAAGAAGGTCGAGATCACCAAGGACACCTGCACCCTCATCGAGGGGGCGGGGAATTCGACCGAGATCCAGACCCGGGTCGCCCAGATCCGCCGGCAGATCGAAAACACCGAGAGCGAGTATGATCGCGAGAAGTTCCAGGAACGGCTCGCGAAGATGACTGGCGGTGTGGCGATCATCTCGGTGGGGGCCGCCACCGAGGCCGAAATGAAGCAGACCAAGGCCCGCATGGAAGACGCCCTGCATGCCACCCGGGCCGCGGTGGAAGAAGGCATTCTTCCCGGCGGCGGCGTGGCCTACCTGCGGGCGATTCCCGCTGTCGAAGCCCTGAAGTCAAAGACCAAGGGAGACGAGAAGATTGGCGTGGAAATCATCGCCCGGGCCCTCGAGGCCCCCATCCGTCAGATTGCCTCGAACTCGGGGCTCGACGGTGCGGTGGTGGCCGATGAGGTGAAGCAGGTCGATAAGGCCAACTATGGCTACGACGCCCGCGCTGGAGAGTACTGCGATCTGGTCAAGCAGGGTGTTATCGACCCGGCCAAGGTGGTCCGCAGCGCGTTGCAGAACGCCGCTTCGATCGCCGGACTGATGCTGACCACCGAGGTCCTGGTCACCCGCACCGACGAGGTTGGCGGATCGGCCAAGCCCAAGGTGGAGGGAAGTATTCGCTAACGCCTCCTGCGAGGCGCATCGCTCGTGATGGGACGGGCCACTCCACACGGGGTGGCCCGTTTTCTTATGTCGGTCCTGTCTTTCAACCACCATGCCCGGGAAACGCGATTACTACGAGGTGCTGGGAGTCG
>JBKCTR010000292.1:0-5357 GCA_046318755.1 Planctomycetaceae bacterium | reverse complement strand
TGTCCGCACCGCGTCGGTCGAACCGGTCTTGAAGGCCACCTTGGCCCCTTCCGGAAGAAACCGCGGAAACTTTACGCGGTCATCACAGGTCAACAGATGGGCCCGCATCGCATCACTCGCCGTCGGACTGACCAGCTTGCGCTCGTGCAGCAGCCGCAACAGCCCCACCATCTCATCGGCCGTTGTGCTCGACAGGCCAAACTCGCGGCTGCGCTCGGGATCAAGCGAGGTCTCGCGGTGATAGACCTTGGAATTGAGCCGCGTCTGGGAAAACCCCAGGGCGCGCATGGTGTCGGTCGTGGCTCCCAGACCAATCCGGTCGAGCAGCAGGTTGGTGGCGGTGTTGTCGGAAAAGGCGATCATCAGCCGGACGGCATCCCCCACCGCCAGCCGGGCCCCCGGACTGAAGTGCGGTGTCAGAATCCCCGCCCCGGGAACCTTGTCCTCCTCTTTCAGTTCGAGAAACTGCCGCAGATCGAGCTCTCCCTGCGCGCTCTGGCGATAGACCTCCACCATCACGGGAAACTTGATCAGACTGGCCGCCGGCATGGGAACGTCGGCACGGTGGGTGAACCGCTCGCGGGTGGCGAGGTGCTCGACAGCCACGGCCACCTCACCATCGTGATCATCGATGAAGGTCGTCAGCCGCTTGTCCAGCGTCTCACCGTGCGCCGCGCGCACCGTGGCGCCCCCCCAACCGATCGCCGACACCAGCACGAGCATGCCCAGTTGTCGAACCGTCATGGAATACTCAATCCAGAAAACGTGGCGAGCGAACCCCGAAACCCTGGCCTGCCATTGCGTCTCCCCCCCGTGGAGCCGCCGGACGAAAGGGCCTTCAGTATTGTGTCTTGCGACCGAGGAACATGCCAGTTGACCCGCCTTACCGCGAGCCGGGTCGCCCGGTTTCGCAACCCGGTCTCGGCCGCCGGGTCGGTCCCCAAGGCCGTTGGAATCGGGGGAGCGTGCCCCCCGGCCAGCCTGATTCCGTCCCGGTTGCGTCCCGGTTGAGTCGGGGTTAAGTCCCGGGTCTGGCCGTCCCTGTTCCGCAAGCATTCGGGGATGGGCCGAGCGCTGGCGGCGAGTTTCGATTGGCGGGGGAGTCCGCTATCCTGACGGACAGTCGGCCCTCTTCGGTCCTCGCCATCCATCCGCCCCCGAAGCGCGAATGTTCAAGACTTGACCTTGAACCAGTTGTTCACCGTCGAGGCGTTGGATGCTCCCCCCATCAGAGTTCTGATCCGCCATGCTGGCCTCCCGCTGTTCGTCCCCTCCAGCCCCCCTTCCCCCACAGGCTCGACAGGAGTGGTTTTGGCGCGGCGTATTGTGGGTCCTCTTGGCTGCGGGGTGGCAGGGATTGGAGCCAGTGGCCAGGGCCCAGTCTCCGCTGCCCGCCGACGCGATGGCGGTGATCGACGCTGCCGAATACCGCCACTCCCTCTGGGGGGTGCTGGTCGTGGATCTCGAGACGGGGGAAACGCTGCATGCATTGAATGCCGACAAGCTGTTCACCCCCGCCTCGGTGACCAAGCTCTTCTCGGTGGCGGCCGCGCTCGACAGCCTCGGCCCCGATCATCGGTTTGAAACCCCCGTGGTGCGTCGGGGAGAGGTCGATTCCCAAGGGGTGCTGCGGGGGGATTTGATCCTGCTGGCGAGCGGCGACCCCACGCTGGGTGGCCGGACTCTGGCCGATGGCAGCATCGCCTTCACCAACAACGACCACACCTATGCCAATGGCAGCGAGAAGGGGGCGCTCACCAGCCCCAACCCGCTGGCGGGGCTGAACGATCTCGCCCGCCAGGTGGCCGCAGGGGGCATCCGCCAGGTGACCGGGCGAATTCTGGTCGACAACCGGCTGTTCGACGAAGAGCCCAGCACGGGGAGCGGCCCCAGCCGGGTCAGTCCGGTGCTGGTCAACGACAACCTTGTCGATCTGACGATTTCCCCCTCCCAGGTTGGTCAAACCGCCCGCCTCGAAGCCCGCCCCGACTGCCGGTTTTTGCGCATCGACAACCGCTTGGAAACCTCCCCCGCGGGAACTCCCCTGACGGTGACGCTGCAGTTGGTGTCGCCCCATGAGTTGATTGTGAAGGGGAAAATCGCCGCCGACTCGCGATCGGTCTTGCGGGTGGCCGAGATGCCCCAGTCGACCGAGTTCGCCCGTTCCCTCTGGATCGAGGCCCTGGAGCGGGCGGGTGTGCGGGTCGCCGCATCCCCCCTGGCACCGCAGGACGAGTCGGACCTGGCCACCCCCCGCGGTGACCTGGCGCAGCTTCCCGTGGTGGCGCGGCTGCAGTCGCCCCCCTTCTCCGAGAACGCCCGGCTCATTCTGAAAGTCAGCCACAACCTGCACGCCAGCACGCTCCCCCTGTTGTTGGCGGCCCGCCACGGCGAGCGGACGCTGGCCCAGGGACTGCATCGGCAGCATGACCTGCTGAAGGGCCTGGGGGTGGATGTGGAGACGATCTCGTTCGGCGGCGGCGCGGGAGGCTCGCAGGCCGACTGCGTGACCCCGCGAGCCACGGTCGACCTGCTGCGGGCGATGCACAAACACCGGGCGGCCGACGCGTACCGACGGGCCCTGCCGGTGCTGGGGGTGGACGGCACACTGGCCGAGGTGGTCGCCGCCGACAGCCCCGCCCGGGGGCGGGTGCAGGCCAAGACGGGCACCTACTTTTGGGAGAACACCCTCAACCAGCGGTACCTGTTGACCAGCAAATCGCTGGCGGGGTACCTGCAGGGGGCCTCGGGCCGGCCGCTGGCGTTCGCCCTGTTCCTCAACCGGGCCCACATCGAGAAGGCGGGCGACACGGCCATTGCCGGAAAGGCCCTGGGACGCATCTGCGAAGCACTGCACGCCGCCCACTGAACACACACACCATGACCCGCGACTACACCAGCGAGAGCCTCTCGCACGACCCGATCCACGGCTACATCCCCTTCATCTCGCGGTCGGGACTTCCCGCCGGGGAGGTTTCGGAGCAGGAGATCATCGATCATCCATGGGTGCAGCGGATGCGTCAGATCCACCAGTTGCAGACCGCCTGGTGGGTCTTTCCCTCCGCCGAGCACACCCGCTTCCAGCACATTCTGGGAGTGATGCACCTGGCCTCGCAGGCGGTCGAGCATTGGTACGACTCGCTCTGCGACGCCTGCCGGAACGTTCCCTCGCGGGCCTATGTCGAGAGCCTGGTCCGGATGGCCGGGCTGCTGCACGATGTGGGGCATGGTCCGTTCGGGCATTTCTTCGATGATCACTACCTCGACCAGTTCGGTGTCACCCACGAGGACCTGGGGGCCAAGATCATCCAGACCGAGCTGGCCGACCTGCTGCGACGGGTGCGGCGCAATCCGCATGGCAAGCTCGCCCCGCTGGAGGAACTCGACCCGGCCCAGATCGGCTGGCTGATCCGCCGTCCCGCCCGCGGGGGCGACACGCAGGGGCAGCCCGATTGGCTGGTCAAACTGCGGGCGCTCTTCAGCGGCATCTACACGGTCGACAACCTCGATTTCGTGATGCGCGACGCCTACATGTCGGGCTACAGCGTGAAGGCGTTCGACCTGTTTCGACTGCTGCACTACAGCTTCTTCACCCCTCAGGGGCTGACGATTCACTCGCGCGGCCTGCAGGCGCTGATCACTTTCATCGAGGTGCGGGCCAACCTGTTCCGCACGATTTATTTCCACCGTACGGTGCGGGCCCTCGACGTGGCGCTGGCCGAGCTGTTCGGCGAGACCATGCCGCACCTGTTCCCGGGCAATCCCCTCGACTACCTCGCGCAGTACCGGGGCTTCACCGAGTCCTCGTTTCTCGTGGATGTGCAGCGGATGCCGTTCCACGCCGACCCGGCCGTCCGGGCGCTGGGCCAGAAATGGCACGATTTGCTGAGCCGGAATGTGCTCTGGAAGATGGCCGCCGAGCGGGCGATGTACTTTCATTCGGGACAGAGCGAGCAGACCTCGATCTTCTCGGAGCCCGAGGTGGTGGCGCAGCGGGTGCGGAAGAAGCTGCCCAAGGAGATTCGCTCGGTGGAGATGCGGGTCGACATTGCCCGGCACTACCACCGTCCCAGCACCCGGCAGCCGACGGCGGGACAGAACTTCGTCTACGACCCGGCCGAGGGCACCCCGCGTTCGCTGAGCGACTACGAGTTGTTCCGCGAACTGCCGCTCAGCTTTTCGATCTGCCGCATCTACACCCGCGACCACACCCACGACGACCAGATCCAGCAGGCGCTCAACGCCGTGCTGGGCGACGTGGTGGATGCGAAGACGAACATGTAGGCCACACGACAGAGCTCCTGGTAAGACAAAAGGGGACAGGTCCATTTTACGACGCGATAATGGACCCGTCCCTGTTTCACCCTTCGTGGTGACACACTTCCAGTTTGCCAGTCTCCCAACGTTGTTGCCGGCCAAGCTGGATCAGGCACGGGGAAGACCGATTTTTACGCGACAGGCTGGAAGCCTATCCCGCGTCAGACAAAAGGGGACAGGTCCATTTAATCCTTGTTAAATTGGACCTGTCCCCTTTGTCCTCGCATCGACATCCACGACGACCAGATCCTGCAGGTGCTCAACGCTGTGGCGGGCGACGTGGTGGATGCGAAGACGAACATGTAGGCCACACGACAGAGCTCCTGACGTGCAGTGCAAATTCCTTTCACTCGGGGCCCACGCCGACTGGATTGGGATGCGGCAACCGGTCCAATAGTTCACCGATCACTCCACCCCAGAGGCTGCTTTTGACGGAGGGATTCCGGGCTAGTATTCCATCACCGCCATCGAAACCACTGGACGCGACTTCGGGTATTATCAAGAACAAGTGTGACGAGCCGTGTTTCCCCTAGCCGCCACACCGCTCCCGAACGGGAATTCCGCAACGGACTTTCCTACGGAGATCCGGCTCCTGGGAACTGATGCACAGTCTCCCCTGCCGCATCGGTCACTGTTGTCCGGCAATCAATCGCCGGATCATTTCTGTTTCGTCAGCCCTCCTTCCGAGCCATCGAGATGTCGCTGGATCACCCTGAAGCCCCCGCGCCGACACCGCTCCCCCGCAGAACTTCCCCTCCCCGTCCCGACAGCACGCCACTGCGCGTCAGGCTGCTGGAACCTGTGCGCCATCGCCTCTTGACGGCCTCCCTCTGGCCCGCGATCGAGGGGCTCTGCGCGGTGGCCGTGCTGGCCTGGTGCCTGTCGGAGTATCAACGGGGCGGCATCCTCTTGCGGGGCTGCCAGATTTTCCTGATGGTATGCTGCGTGGCGCTGCTGATCAGCGTCGCCCGCTGGTTCCAGTTGGCATGGTCGTTGGACTGGAGCGGCCCCCTGGAGTCGATCCACGACACGCTGGTGCA
>JBKCTR010000291.1:0-6612 GCA_046318755.1 Planctomycetaceae bacterium | reverse complement strand
CCCCCCCCTCAGGCCAAAATCTCCTGCACCACGCGCGCCGGGCGGCCATCGGTCAGCCGTTGCGCCCGGCCGCTGCTGTGGTAGACCAGCTTGCTGTGATCCAGCCCCAACTGGTGCAGGACCGTCGCCTGGAAATCGTTGGGGGTCATGATGTTCACCGCGGCGCGATGCCCCACTTCGTCGGTCTCGCCGTAGGTGATCCCCGGCTTGAATCCTCCCCCCGCCATCCAGATCGAGAACCCCGGCCCGTTGTGGTCGCGCCCGACCGAGTCGTTCAGCTCCCCTTCGCACACCGGCAGACGGCCAATCTCGCCCCCCCAGTGCACGATGGTGCTGTCCAACAAGCCGCGCTGCTTGAGATCTTTGACCAACGCGGCCGAGGGTTGGTCGGTTCGTTGGCAGATCGCCGGAAGTCCCTTGTGAATCCCCTGATGGCTATCCCACGGCTGGCTGGCGAGAAACAACTGCACGAACCGCACGCCCCGTTCCACGAGGCGACGGGCGATGAGGCAGCGTTCCCCGTACGAGCGGGTTTCCTCCCGGTCGAGACCGTACAGCTTGTGGATGTGCTCGGGCTCCTGCGAAATGTCGAGTGCTTCCTTCGCGGCCGTCTGCATCGCCGCCGCCAGTTCGTAGCTGGCAATGCGGGCCTCCAGTTCGGCCTCTCCCGGGTGCCGTTGGGCGTGCCGTCGGTTCAAGCTGTTGAGGAATGCCAGATTTTGCTGTTGGATCGACCCTTTCATCCGCTGCGGCGGATCGAGATTGAAGATCCGCGGCTCCTGCGGACGCAGCACCGTCCCCTGGTAGGTCGGGGGCATGAACCCGCTCGACCAGTTCCAGGTGCCGTCGACCGGATGGCCCCCCGGATCGGCCAGCACCATGTACGCCGGCAGGTTCTGGGCCTCGTTCCCCAGCGCGTAGGTGATCCAGCTTCCCAGGGTGGGCCGTCCCGTGATCCCCGCGATCCCGCCATGGAAATACCGAATCGACACCTCGTGCCCGTTGTGGCCGGTGTGCATGGACCGCAACACGGCGATGTCGTCGACAATCCCCGCGATGTGCGGCAAGAGTTCCGAGACCGCCGTCCCACAATCGCCATGCTGGGCAAACGAGAATGGCGTCCCGAACAGCTTCTTGCTGGCCCGGTTGACCGCGCTGAAGTGCACGTCGCCCCCGTACTCGGTCCCGCTCAGCCGGCTCAGCTCGGGTTTCGGATCGAGCAGGTCGACATGAGAGGGGCCGCCGTGCATGACCAGCGAGTTCATCGCGTTCGCACGGGGGGGATGATGCGGCTGACGAGCTTTCAGGTCGGGCGGCAGATTCTCGCCCGGCTTCGTGCTGGTCTCGGCCAGCAGCCCCTGCTCGGCCAAGAGATTCGCGAGGGCGAAACTGCCAATCCCAAAGGCGTTCGTCGCCAAGAATCCTCGCCGGCTGGAGGGAACGCGGCTTGCGGCGTGGGGGACATTCATCATCGAGTACCTCGCCGCAGGAAACATTCAACGGATCGGGGAAATGACAAAGGGACTCCCGGGAGATCACAGATCGACGGGGAGTCCCAAGGCGTTACAGACAGAGTGTTCACACCCCGCCCATGCATGTACGGAGTGGCCTGCGGCAATCGTCAGGCCAGAATCTCCTGAACGACCCGCGCGGGGCGACCATCGGTGATCCGCTGCGCCCGGCCACTGCTGTGGTAGACCAGCTTCGAATGATCGAGCCCGAGTTGGTTCAGGATGGTCGCCTGAAAGTCGTTCGGCGTGATCACATTGACCGCCGCGCGATGTCCGACCTCGTCGGTCTCGCCAAAGGCGATGCCGGGCTTGAACCCACCCCCCGCCAGCCAGATCGAAAAGCCCTGGCCGTTGTGGTCGCGTCCCGCCGCCTCGTTCAGCTCCCCTTCGCACACGGGCAACCGGCCAATCTCGCCTCCCCAGTGCACGATGGTGCTGTCGAGCAGACCGCGTTGCTTGAGGTCCTTCACCAGGGCCGCGGCGGGCTGATCGGTCCGCCGGCAGATGTCGGGCAAGCCCTTCCGCAGCGACTGGTGGTTGTCCCACGGCTGTCCGCCGAGGAACAACTGCACGAACCGCACACCCCGTTCGACCAGGCGGCGGGCAATCAGACAGCGTTCGCCGTATGATCGCGTCTCATCCCGGTCGAGCCCGTACATCTTGTGGATGTGTTCGGGCTCCTGCGAGATGTCGAGCGCTTCCTTCGCGGCCACCTGCATCGCCGCCGCCAGTTCGTAGCTGGCGATGCGGGCCTCCAACTCGGCCTCCCCCGGATGCAGTTGGGCGTGCCGTCGGTTCAGTCCGTTGAGAAACGCCAGGTTCTGCTGTTGGATCGTCCCCTTCATCCGCTGCGGCGGATCGAGATTGAAGATCCGCGGCTCTTGGGGACGCAACACCGTCCCCTGGTAGGTCGGGGGCATGAACCCGCTTGACCAGTTCCAGGTGCCGTCGACGGGGTGCCCCCCTGGATCAGCCAGCACCATGTACGCCGGCAGGTTCTGGGCCTCGTTCCCCAACGCGTAGGTGATCCAGCTTCCCAGGGTCGGGCGCCCGGTCACCCCGGCAATTCCGCCGTGGAAATAGCGAATCGACACCTCGTGCCCGTTGTGGCCGGTGTGCATCGACCGCAGCACGGCAATGTCGTCGACGATCCCCGCGATGTTCGGCAGCAACTCCGAGACCGCGGTTCCGCAATCGCCATGCTGGGCGAAGGTGAACGGCGTTCCGAACAGCTTTTTGCTGGCCCGGTTCACAAAGCTGAAGTGCACATCGCCGCCGTATTCGGTGCCGCTCAGCCGGCTCAGTTCGGGCTTGGGATCGAGCAGGTCGACGTGCGACGGGCCGCCGTGCATGAACAGCGAGATCATCGCGTTGGCGCGTGCGGTGTGGTGCGGCTGCCGGGCCTTGAGATCCTGCGGCAGGTTTTCGCCGGGCTTCGAGATGGTTTCCGCCTGCAGCAGGCCCTGTTCCGACAACAGGGTCGCCAGGGCGAAACTGCCAATCCCGAAGGCATTCGTCGCCAGAAACTCCCGACGGGTCGAAGGGAGGCCGCACGAGCCGGTCTGGCAGGCTGGTTCAGTCGACATGCAGAAACTCGTTGGAACTGAGCAATTGTTGACAGAGACTGGTCATGGCCGACAGTTCATGGTCGGTCTTCTCCCCCACGGTCCGCAGGTGATCGAGCTGCCGGGCGACAAACTCGCACGCCAACTCGAGCTCCTCGGCCGAGATCGGCCGCTGGTACGCCACCTGCCACGCGAAGGCGATCTGCTGAGCAATGCTCACCGTCGCCGGGCCATGAAAATCACTCGCGGAGTCCCAGGTGCCGACCGGCTGGCCGTTGGCCGAAGTCAGCTTCACCGAGATCCCCCAGTTGTAAGAATCACTCTCGACCGTCTCGCGGCACTCGACCACGAAATCGAGCGTGTCTCCTGCTTCGACCGCCAATTGGGCGACCGGGGTCTCGACCTCGCCCCCCTTGGCGGTCCACTCACCGGCGATGCCGGTGCGCGATGAAACCACCCGGGCCCGCACCCCATCGCCATTCTGGGAACCGTGCCCCAGCTTGCCGGCCAGGGTCACCGTTCCGGTGGTGGGGGCCACCCAGCGACGAATCGAGGCATGCTGGGCATCACCCGGATGCCCCCCCTGCCCGTGCACCAGCACCCAGCCGAGAGCTGCGTCGGGCAGAGTCGCTCCCCCCTGCCACGCACTTCCGTTGAAGTGCGGCAGCGGGCTGAAGCTGGCGAGTTTCCCCGTGGCGGCATCGACCGCTCCGTAGCCGTATTGCCAGGCATCGGTGTGCCGGGGGTACCGCGAGGCACAGGCTGCGGTCAGGTCGCGGGCGAACTCGGCCGGGGTCTCCTTGCGGATCCGCTGGGCGAAGTGCTCGGCCTCTTTGAGGACCGCGTCGTTGTTCATCAGCATCAGCGACTGTAGAGCCCCGGTGCTCGACATCCGGCGTTCGCAGTTGACCGTCATCACCGGGGCGTCGAAGGTCGTCAGGAACGACACCGGCTTGGTCCGGCGGACCTGCAGATACAGGCTGCGACGAGCAACGTTGTCTTTCGTCTGCACCTGCCCCGCGAAGTTTTCCTCCACGGGAATCGAATGACCGAACGGCGTCTGGTCGAGCCGACCTGAAGCGGCCAGCATGCGATCCCGCAGCGCTTCGGCCTCGAGCCGTCGCAGCGGGAACTTCCAATAGAGACTGTTGAGCGTATCGACCTGCGCCGGCTCAACTCCCCCGGCCGGGGTCGCAGCCGCCACAGCCGACTGCCGATAGACCTGCGAGGTCATGATCAGCCGGTGCAGTGCCTTGAGGCTCCAGCCCCGGTTGGCGAATTCGACCGCCAACCAATCGAGCAGTTCGGGATGGGTGGGACGGGTGCCGAGTTGGCCAAATTCGGCCGGGGTCTCGACAATCCCTCTTCCAAAGTGGTGCATCCAGATGCGGTTGACCAACACCCGGCCCAACAGGGGATGGTCCCCCTTCGTCAGGTGCTTCGCCCAGGCGAGCCGGCGGCCTGTGGTGGGCAGCTCCGGATTCTTCGTGGGAATCTCCAGCCGCTGTCCCTCGGCTGCGGCAATCGTCAGGTCTCCCGGCGTAATCACCTGCCGCTTGTCGCGGTAATCGCCCCGGTAGAAGAGCTTGGTTTCGGGAATGGTACCGGGAACTTCGTTGGTGACACTGACGAAGTCTTCCACCGGCTTCTCGGCCCGCTTGGCGTTGATCTTCTCCATGTCCTTCTTGAGATCATCGGCCGCGGCCTGGTTGTACTGGTACAGCACTCCCGGATTGATGTTGGCGTTGGGGTTCGAGTCGAGCAGTTTTTTCTGCGCGTCGTTCCGCTTGTCGGCGGGGGTGGTGTACGCCTCGCGTAGGGGGCCCCGCAGATCCTCGGGGAACTTCTCGAGGTTTTTCTCAAACGCCTCCATCACGAGTTTCTGCTGCTTCTCGTTGTAGGCGGTCTGCAGCACCTGCGCCTCGGCATCCACCGTCGCCGCCTTCGCCCGGTCGGCATCGGTGTAGAGCGACACGAGTCGTTGGCCCGGGCGGCGCCAGTGGGCCGGGTCGAGCGCCGGTTCGAAGATCGCCCGCAGCCGGAAGTAGTCGGCCTGCGAGATGGGGTCGTACTTGTGGTCGTGGCATTGGGCACAGCCGACCGAGAGCCCCAGCAGCGAGGTCGAGACAATCTTCAGCATGTCTCCCACCACCAGGTTGGTGGCCTCTTCCGAGTCTCCCCCCGTGGCGGTCTGGTCGACCCCCATCCGCAGAAAGCCCGTGGCGACCAGCTTCTCGATCTGCTCGGGCGCCAGGTTGTTCCAGGGCTGGGGGACCAGTTCGTCCCCGGCCAGCTGCTCGGTCACAAACTGGTCGAATGGTTTGTCGGCATTGAACGCCCGAATCACGTAGTCGCGGTACTTGTAGGCGAATGCGCGGGGGGTGTCTTCGTTGCCGTTCCCTTCCGAATCGGCATAGCCGGCAATGTCGAGCCAGTGCCGGCCCCACCGCTCGCCGTAGGCGGGCGACTTGAGGTAGCGGTCAACCATTTTCTCGTAGGCGTCGGCACTGGCGTCGGCCAGATACTCGTCGAGCTCGGCCTGGGTGGGGGGCAGACCGGTGAGGTCGAAGGCCACCCGCCGCAACAGGGTCAACCGGTCCGCTTCGGGAGCCAGCTTCAGCCCTTTGTCTCGCAGTTTGGCGACCACAAATTGGTCGATCGGGGTCCTTACCAGGTCGGCCTGGGGCTGGGCCGCCTGTTCGGCGGGGCTGGCGACCGTGCCAGGGACCTGCGGCGCCTCGGGCCGCTTGAGCGGCTGGAAGAACCAGTAGGCCCGGTCTTCGGGGGTGATGGGGAGCCCGGGGGGGAGCGTTTCGGGTTCTTCCCGGCCGACTGGGGCCCCAGCCGCCACCCAGGCTTCGCACACCGCCAGCTTTTCGGGGGGGACCTTCTTTTCGGCGGGGGGCATATCGCCCGACTTGACCCGTTCGACCAGCAGGCTTCCCGCGAGGTCACCGGGGACCAGTGCCGGGCCCGAATCGCCTCCTTTGAGGGCAAACCGCCGCAGCCGCAGGTCGAGCCCCCCCTTCAGCTTTTCCTCGGCCCCATGGCAGTCGAGGCAGTAGGTCTTGAGGATGGGGCGCACGTCCCGCTCAAAGACCGGGGGTTCAGCCCCGCGGGATGAGCCGATGGCTCCGATCGTCACCATGGTGATGGTGAGGAAGCCACAGACATGGGGCCAGACGCAAATGCTCCGATGCGGAGCAAGCAGGCGGGAAATCATGGCGGGATCGCTGAGGGCGGGGGAATCACTGCTCCGGCGGTCCCACGACGCTGACCGCAGGATACATGCTTCATCGTTGATGGTAACCGGATGTCGGGTGCCGGGCAACCGCGAATGGTCCGCCGAAGGCGGGTGGTGGGTGGTGGGTGACGGGTGACGGGTGGTGGGTGGTGGGTGGTGGGTGGTGGGTGGGTCCAGGCCCCCGGTCCGATGGGCGTCGATCCAAGCACACCGTCCGCCAGGGACGAGATACAGGGTGACGGGAGCGCGGACCTCTGTGTCCGCTCCAGTGGGCAGTCATCCGAAGACCCCG
>JBKCTR010000290.1:0-3596 GCA_046318755.1 Planctomycetaceae bacterium | reverse complement strand
CATATCGGATTCGGTCTCCAAGACCATCCGGCGAATCAATCGATGTTTTTCCATAAGTGCCCTGCCGCGATGTCACCAGGACCCGAGGCTCAAAGTCACCAGAGTGGATCTGCGCCGCGATCAAGGCCCGGCTGCGGGACGTATAGCCGGAGACGACGGGGTGCCAGCTCTCAAAAATGTGGAGTGGCTTCAGCGGCGGGAATATGTCGGCGGCCATCATGGGGACTTCTAGCATGAAATCTCACTCGGGAACCCAATTCCTACTCCATTCCGTACACTCGGCCGGTGATTTCCCCAAGTCTCCATTCACAATCCGCAAATTCGAAACATCAGTCACGAAAGAACGACGGGCATCTCCTGAAAATGATCGTGCACAACGGACCCACCTGAGGGGAGAAAGGTCGCGCAAATCCTGCCAGGTCCAATCCACGCAGTAATTGCCGAGCCGTGCAGGCGGTCCGTGGCGGGTTCCGGCCCCGCGTACCCGGCCGGACCGGACGCGGTCTCCAGACAGACGGCACACACGACACAATCACTACAGAGTTCAGACTGCGTGCCGATCCGGACCGGGGCATTTGCTGAAAACCTCCTCAATGAGTATTACCGTGGGGTCGAACTGCGAATGGACCGAGGTTGCCCGAACTTCCAGTTCGACGGTCCTGTCAGACCGTTTCGACGTCAGGTTGGGATCCCTGTAAAAGGGGACAGGTCCATTTTTGCATGCATTGGGAGATCCGTTGCCGACCTTCGACTACCGCTTTCGCGTGGACGCCCCGCTGCCGGCGGTGCAGGAGTTTCACCGGGACACCCGGGCGCTGCGCCGGCTGACTCCCCCGCCGACACTGGTGCAACTGCATTCCGTCGAACCTCTGGCGGAAGGTTCGGTCTCCCGATTCACTTTGTGGGTTGGTCCGTTGCCGCTGCACTGGACCGCGGTGCACCGCAATGTCTCGGCGAACGGCTTCACCGATGTGCAGACCGCCGGTCCCGTCCGCAAGTGGGAACACACCCACCGCTTCACCCCTCTGGGGGAGAACTCGACCGAGATTCATGAACACATCGAATTCGAACACCATCCCACGGCTTGGGGACTGCTCACCCGCCTGCTGTTCGCCTCGCCCAATCTATACTTGATGTTCACGTACCGCAAACTGGTGACCCGCTGGTTCCTGCGGCACCACACCCAGCCGACGGCGGGAACGCAGGCGTGAATTGTGCAGGGCCGGGAACGATCGCCTGCGAATGTCGCCTGGCTCTGGACGAGACAATTCGAAACTTCCGCGAATCCGATATCGAGGATTGTGTGTCATCGGGGTCTTCCAGTCAGGCAGGCATGGCCGCTCTGTTCCTGCCTCAGCGGGTGACCGCGTGCGGCCAGACTGCGACTGGCTCCGTCATTCCCGCACTGCCGCGCACACCGGGTTGACGACCCATTCGCCCGCTTGTGTGCCCGGTAAGGCTCGGCAGGGAACGCTCAGTGGACGTTCTCGACCCGGCTGGCGTCATTTGGGGTGAGTGATTGCGTTGGCTGTCGACTCTGCGACAGCGCATCGACCACAGGTTTTGAAGCCCCCCCCACACGCTTGATGTCTCCCATCCACCATCTCGCTTTGTCGACGCTCGTTGTCCGTGACTACGACGACGCCATTCGCTTTTTTGTGGACCACCTGGGGTTCCACCTGGTCGCGGACAGGCCGCTGGAACCCGGGAAACGGTGGGTCGTGGTCGCCCCGGACCAGACTGGAACCGGCGGACTGCTGCTGGCCCGAGCCGTCAATGCGTCGCAACTGAATGCCGTCGGACAGCAGACCGGGGGACGAGTCTCATTCTTTCTGACCACGACCAACTTCGAAACGTCATACCGGCTCTTCTGCGAACGCGGCGTGCAATTCTTTGAATCTCCGCGTCACGAACTCTACGGGACGGTCGCCGTCTTTCTCGATCTGTATGGCAATCGCTGGGACCTGATCCAGCCCAGAGACTGTTCCTCCCTGAAGTAACTCTTCGCACACATCCAGACGTGCCGTTCATCAGGCGGAGAGTTTTCCGATGAGACGAGCGACGCGGCAAGTGCAACGGGGCCATTCCCTCTCGCCACCACCAAGGCACCGACCGGCACCGAATACCCACGATTGACATGACCCAATTTCTGGAAACGACTTGCAAGACATGTGCGAACTCGCCACACCGGCATGGACCCGCCTTCCACACAGGCGACTCCTCGAGCTCACGCGTTGTGCAGTCTCGGACCCTTGGATACCACCCCCGGGCCTGCCGCATCGATCACAGATCATGATCGACTCGCTCAATCACGCCGCAACATGCCGACGGGACCGCCCAATTCATCCAACCGCCTTTTGACCGGCTCCCAGGGATCCGCCTCCCGATTGAGCAGTGTGGTGGAGAGGGGGTAATCGCCGCCAAATTGGTCCAGCGCCTGCCGCGTGGCGACCTCGATCGACAACCGAATTCGCTCTGGACTCCCTTCGATGGGAGGGGGTAACTCCCAGCGTTCGATCACATCACCGTCGCGCACGAAGAGGCTGCGGCCGTCGGGGGCGAAACACCCCAACCCGTTGTTGAATGCCGCCGATGTGCGCAGCACCCGCGTTGGTCCCACGGCCAATCCGGTGGCCGCATCCCACACACGCGTCGTTCCATCATTCGAGCACGAGAGCACCAGTCGGCCATCGGGGCTGAAGGTCGCCGAATTCAACTCGGCGGGATGCGACAATTTCGGACTGCTGGGCTCGCCCGTTCGGGCATCGTAGAGCCGCGCCGAGGCATCACCGAGTTGCCGGGCCAACAGGTGTTTTCCATCGGGGCTGAACGCCAATTGCGTGGTGACTTCAAACACCGGTGCCGTCCACACCGGTCGCGCGGACCCGGCATTCCACAGCGCCAATTCGAAAGCGCCCGTCACGAACGATTCCCCATCGGGGCTGAAGGCCGCGTCGTGCACCGCTCCATCGATTTTCAGTGGAGGGCTGGATGGTGTCATGGTGGCGACATCCCACACCTGGGCGGCACCAAATCGGCGGTTGGGTAACCCCCCCGCAGCCAGCAGCCGGCGGCCATCCCCGCGGAACCGCAGCACGTTGATGGCCAGGTCTTGCTTTCCAGGTGGCCCCACCGGCTTCCCGGTCTGGGTGTCCCAGAGCTGGATGTGGCCCTCCCGATCGCCCCCGGCCAGCAATCGGCCGTCGGGAGAAAAAGCGAGGGCCCGCACCGACGCCTGCATCTCCAGCCTTGGCCCGGCCTCGGCAGCGGTGGCAGTGTCGATGATCTGACAGGCATTGGTTCCCACGGCAATCGCCAGCCGGCGTCCATCGGGACTGTACGCCGGCCGCAACAGGTTGTTGGTCTTTCCCTCAGGAAGCTCCATCCGCCAGGGGGGGGCGACGCGACGCCCCGTCTGCAGATCGTAGAGGCTGAACGATTCGTGGTCTCCCGCGTCGCCCGACTGGGAGACGACGGCGGTTCGCCCATCCGGGCCGATGTCGAGCCTCCAAAACTGCCCCTCGCTGGAATCGATCGTGAGGCGTTGCCTGGGCAACAGTTGGGGCGCGATGTCAAGCGTTGGCCAGGTTTCCAAT
>JBKCTR010000289.1:0-23460 GCA_046318755.1 Planctomycetaceae bacterium | reverse complement strand
TATTCACAACGCCGACGGGCGTTCGCTGGGTCTGACCTGTGGACATCTCTTCAAAAATTGGGACGAGAAGAAAAGCCGTCTGCAGGTCGAGGTGTTTGAAAAGGGGACGGGGCGAGTCATCCTGGGGAGAAAACTCGCGGCCGATTTGGAGGCCGATGTGGCTCTGATTTCGATTCCGAGTGATCAACCGCTTCCCAGTTGCACTCTGGCGTCGCGTGGCAGCCGGCCCGCCAAAGGAACTCCCCTGATCAGTGTGGGGTGCAACGGTGGTGCCCCCCCCACCTTGGAACGTCACAAAGTGGTGGCTCTGAACCGCTACACCGGCCCCGACAACCTCGCATGCACCGGGGTTCCCGTGCGGGGCCGTTCGGGAGGCGGATTGTTCACGCAGACCGGGGAAGTGGTGGGCGTCTGCATGGCGGAAGATCCCAACTACAAGGATGGCATGTATGCCGGTTTGGAACCGATCTATCGGCTGCTCGACCGGCTGCATCTGACTTCGCTGTTTTCGACGGGTGTTCCAGAGGAGGTTTTCGCGGCGGAGGACTCGGAAATCGGATCCCCAACGGATTCGGAACTGCGAACCGCACAAATCGACCAGCCAGACAGTGAAACGCTGGGAGCTGAGATTCCGGAGGACGATGAAGGGGACGAACCCGCGATCCCAGGAGTTGGCCAGACGGCCGAAAACTCCCTCCTCGCCGCCGAGTCGAATCCGCCAGCCGGGGGAGACCGCACCGACCCCCAACTGCTGGTACGGCGTGCCCTGAAGCAATCGAAAGCGGGCGATATCGTCTGCGTCATTCCGGGGCGCTCTGGCGAGCCGGGGGAGGCGACCGTGCTGGTCATCCACGATCCGAGCGAAGAATTGCGCCGCACGCTCTCCGCGGGCCCCACCGAGCGGCTGACAACCTCGGCCCGTCTGGCGGGACTCCCCCCTGCAGACATCCGTCGGCAAATGCGCGAGGCGGACACTCTCGGTACGCCGACGGGACGGCCTGAGGCCGACCTCCCCAGTGCCGTCGACTGGGAAGAGGATGAACCCCGGACGCGTCTCCGGACGGCCGCGATGCGGGGGGAAGACGGCGGGACCGCCGATCGGAATTCCAACTCCGGCTTTCGTCCTGTGGCCCGGGGTCCAGGGCGCGACCGGGGACTGGAGAGCGGCGAACTCGAACGCCGCCCTCCCACGGCCCCGCGGGGCGGGGGAAGCTCTCGCGACTCTTTGCAGGAGGAACTGGGAGACAGTGAAGGGTCAATCCCCGAACGTAATCCGGCTGGCACCTTCCGGCGGGGACGCCCGATGTCATTGCGTCCGGTGACACCCGTGGAGTGAAGCGTCGCGAATTGTCTCTCCGCGATGACCCCGGTTGGGACTAATGACCCAAGTCATTCCTCGAGGATGAGGTAGTCGAAACCGCCTGCGGGTAGTGAGACTGTGACGGGAATGGTGTTGTCGCGGCTCACAGCCAAACGGTGGATCTGGTCGCGCGAGTCGCGTACGGTGAGCGCACCGGTCAGGCCGGTGTAATAGACGTTCACCGTCAAGGTGCGCTCCACCGGTTCGTCGAGCGGGTTGAAAACCGCCAAGAGGCCCCGCTCGCGCAGTCGCGGATTGACGTGCAGCATCCAGTCGACATCCCGCGCATCGGCACGTCGTCCGTGGACCAGATCACTTTCCAGAATGTCGCGGTGCGCCTTGTACCAAGCGACTTTCCGTTTCACCAGATCTCGGACCCGTTCCGTGTCGAACAGCCGTGGCCCGCGGTAGCAGGCTTGGACTCCCAGGGCGAGATTGCTGTCGAGCATCCGCTCGTAGTGGTCGAGGTGTTCATCCAGCGGTTCGATGGTGGCGGCCGCTCCTCCACCGTGATATTGGGTCAGAGGGACGAACATCCAGCCCATGCTGGGAAGTTTTTGCCAGGTTCCATCGTAGATGTTTTGCCGGGTATGGATCACCTGTTGATCGCGCGGGAGTGACCAGTTCACCTCCCGATACCCCATCCCGGTCTTGTTGGAACCGGCCAGGAAGTAGTGGTCGGGCACATTCAGAAAGATTCCTTCTCCCCGGCACCATTGGTAGAACTGCGAGATTTGCCGCCATTGATTCCAGCGCGAGTCGGCCAGTCCCCGGTGTCCGGGGTGCTCGTGGCTCGCGCAGCAGTCTCCGGGGTACGACCCGTCGTGCTCCAGCAGCGTGAATCCACTCGTCTTGTGAAACGCGTGGAGTCGCTCGAAGTATTGTTGTCCCCAGCGGCTTCCCAGGCAGGGACTGTTGCCAAACGCGGGCTTTTCTCCCGGGGGCGAGACCACGTCTTCCGCCGGATTGATGCTGCGCGAGGCCAACAGCGAGTAACTGCCAATTTCAATTCCCTTGTCGCGGGCGTAGGCGCTGAACGAGCGAGCTTTCTCCAGCACCGAGGGGTCGCGGCTTTCCATGTCGAAGCCGCTGCCAAAGCTGAGAATCAGCATTTCAAACCCCACCTCGGCACATTGGTCGATCGCCTGTCGGACCGCGGCCTCGTCCGACCGTACCAGGTGCATCATCAGGGGGTTCTCGGTGGCCCAGGGGGCGAGTGTGCGATACATCCGCCGGATTGAGAGGCCGCATCGCTCGCGGTCGGAACTGTCGAACGGCAGCACCCATCCGCGAAACGACTCAAATGTCGTTCCAGGAGCCAGGTGCTGGTCGGGGCCGAGGTCGGGACCCACGTCCAGCAGGCAGGGAGTTTTTTTCTCGTAGTTGACCTGTGTGTGGTAGTCGGGGTCGGGAAGCCAGCGGAACGAGCGCCGATTCGCTCCCGAGGCCAACATCCCACCGAAGGCCATGTCTGTCTCGACATGCATGTTCGGCGGGGTTTTTCCCTGCGACAGTTCGTCGACCTCGGACGTGTGTTCGACCGCGGCCAACAGGTCGCTGGAGTAGCTGTTGAGGGTGATTGGCTCTGGGCCCCCATTGTGGATGGTGAGCCACTTCCCATAGCAGGGAAGTCCATCGTACAGCTCATAGTAGACCGAGACGGTGACGTTGGGGTTCGACAGTTTTTCGGCGTCGGTGAGCTTCGTCGCATCGAATGATCCATACACCGCCACGTCGAGGATCCGGCAACTCTGCAATTCTCCTCGCTTGGTGCTGCCGTCGCTGGCTTGTCCCTGGCGGTCGGTCTTCCCCACTCGCACGAATTGCGGTGCCGTCCCATCCCAGGGAACCTCGAACAGACGGTCCCAGTTGGTTGTGCGACCATTCGCTTCGGAGACCTCCCAGATCAGGCTCTCGCTCTCCAGGCGCACCCGCAACCGGTAGGAACGCGCCGTATCCAGACCGCCATCGGTCGCGCTGAACCGGGGGACTCGCGCCAGTCTTTCGGCCCCCCGGTCACGCAGTTCGAAATGACCATGCTCTCCCCGATCTCCCGGCCGCAGGTTGACCTCGATCACCCGCTGGCCCAACACCAGGCCCAGCCCCGGACCCCAACTGGTATCGGCATCGGTCCCCGGATCGATCACGGTCTCGACCAGCCGAGTTTCGGGGGGCAGGGGCCGATCGGCAAAGCAGTGGGTTCCCGCCACTGCCAAGATCACGCCTGGCTGTCCCTCGGTCCCGCAGCGGATGCCGGCATCGAGCTGGGATGCCGTCACTTTCCCAGAGGGGTCTGTGTTGCGGAACGGATCGTGCCAGAGCCGGACCCGACCGCTGTCGGACGGCCGGTTCTGATGGGCCATCCCATCTGGCAGTTGGAAGTCGAGACGCAGGGAGACTCCCGGGGGCGGCCATTTCACATCGGGAGCGGCTGGGCGGGTTCGTTTCCAGGGGAAACGCTCGACAACGGGACCCTCGGCATGGCCGACCAGTTGCATCGACTGCGGATCGGCTCGCAGCCGCTCGACCCAGTCGGGTCTGAGAAAGGCTTGGTTGGGTTGCCCCACCAGTCCTCCCACAGACAGCGGTTGCCCATCCAACTCCACCATCGCTTCAGGCTTTACGCCGCGCAGCAGCGATTGTCCGGTCCGCAGGTCATCGAACGCCACGGTGGCCGCGTTGGGCTTCAACCGCAGGACCCGGCGAATCAGCCCGTTGGTCAGTACGGCTTCCCGACCGTCGGCAGTCACTTCGATCCGGGCTTTGTAAGGACTGTTGTCCAAGAGCCAGTCGGCTGCGGCGGCGCGCGACAGAAACAGGCTGCAACTCAGCCAGTAGCAGGACCAAGCCACTCGCACCCCAAGACGAAATCGGTCTGGCACTCCCCTCATCGCGTCGCCTTTCGCAGGTCTGTGGGCCATGCTCACTTCAATTCGCCCAGGAGTTGTCTCTCGAACCACTGGACGAATTCATTGATGTCTGCCTGTGATCGCCAAAAATCCCCCCAGCCGTGTCCCTGTCCCGCCCGGATGATCAGCCGGACTTCGGAGGAGGTCACTTGCCGGGCCCGCTCAAGAAACCGTTGCGACTGTTCCAAAGGGACCACGTCATCGGAATCCCCATGAATGATCAGGACGGGGGGGAGGTGCGGGGTGATGTGGTAGAGCGGCGAGAGAGCACGCCCCTGGGTCTGCCGTTCTGCAAGAGACAGTCCCTGGGCCCCGAATGCGGGAGCCAGCGGGGCCAGCGGACCAGCCCCCAGCCCATCGACTCCCGCGGCACCGTAATTCAGGAAATCGGTCGGGGGGAAGAAGCAGACCGCCGCCTGGACACGGGAGTCCTCGCGCTCCACTGGATCCCGGTCGTCGGCGGGACCGGGGCCCCCCTGGGTTGCCAGGGAGAGGGTCAACTGCCCCCCGGAACTGCTCCCCATCACTCCCAAACGACGGGGATGAATTCCAAAGCGTGCGGCGTTGTGGCGGATGAACCGGGCAGCCCGCTGCACGTCGGCCATCTGGTCGCGGACGACATATCGGGGTTGAGAACTCGTGACGACCGCGAAGACCGTGAAACCTGCCTGCAGAAACGGGTCATAGTCGGCTGGCCGAATGGTAACCATCAAGGGGGTCGCTTTGCTCGACAGCCAGCCGCCGTTGACGAGGAAGATCAGGCCGGCCCCATTGGCGTGTTGCGGCTGGAACAGATCCATCGTCAGCGCCAGGCCATCCTTGCGGCCGTAGACGATGTCTTCCGTCCGACGCACCGACTCATCCCCACGGAGACCGGGAACGATCCCGCACAGACACACCATCATCAGAACCAGTCGAATTCTTCGTGACCAGCAGTTGGCCATCGGATGGTTCCCTTTTTGCACAGAAGCGCGTCCTGCGGTGGTTCGAGAGCTGCGGGGGACCGTCAGGACGCGGGACACTCCCTTGTTGAGCTCTGCGTGGAGGGTGACCCCGGCGATTGGGCACGGGGATTGGGCACGGGGGGCCGACTAACGTCCTTCACGGGCCAGACGCAGAGCCGTCTCACAGACCCGCATGTTCGCCAGTCCATCCTCGGCGGGGGTCTGCAGTCGACCGGCTTCGATGGACGCACAGAAATCGGAGACCTGTTCGACGTACTGATTTGCCCGGGGAAAGATGATCGTTTCCACGGGGGCGTCGGCAGCCGTTCCCCGCCGGACAAGCAGAGGTGCCTCCTCGGCGGGGAGGAAGGCGTTGGGCAGGATGATTGTCCCCCGGGTGCCGACCAGCTCGACTTCGCAGCGGAAGGGGGCTTCGAAGCTGCAATCGACATTGGCCAACACAGAGTTGGGGAATTGCAGGGCGATCTGCATGGACATGTCGGCACCCCGTTCGTGGAACCGGGCTCGGGCATGAATGGTTTTCGGTTCCGCACCAGCGAACAGCCGCGAGGCATTGATGCCGTAGCAGCCGATGTCCCAGACGGCCCCTCCTCCCTGGGCCGGGTCGAGTCGCCAGTCGCTGCGGTCGATGTCGAAACTGAAATGGGCGAGGATCAGGCAGAGTTCGCCAATCGCGCCATTGTGGAGCATTTGCCGGACCGTCTTGGTCCGAGGATGGTGCCGCCACATGAAGGCTTCCTGCAAGAGCACCCCGGCGGAACGGCAGCCGTCGACCATCTCTTCGGCCTCCGCCACCGTGGTGGCGAGCGATTTCTCGCAGAGCACATGTTTGCCGGCGCGGGCTGCCTTCAGGGTCCATTCCCGGTGCGAATCTCCCGTGGAGGGAATGTAGACCGCGTCGATTTGAGGGTCGGCGAGCACGGCCTCGTAGCTGTCGTAGGCCCGCAAAGCGCCCGATTCACGTGCCAACTCGGCAGCCACTCCGGGGCGCAGGCTGGCCAAGGCGGTTAACTCGGCCGCGGGGGAGCCATTGATCCCGGGGATCAAACCCCGGCGTGTGATTCGGCCACATCCCAGAATTCCGAACCGAATCTGACGTGCCACGGTGTCTCCCTCGTCTCGAACTGTTAGGATGCCCAACTGCGCCCCTCTGCGAGGCGAGTATGCAGGGCTTGGGGCGGGTTTGCAATCGGCCGCCGTTGTCCTGCCAGACACCCCACCCATGGAAGAGACCAGTTCCCCGGTCAAGTACCTGATCTTCGACTGCGAAGCGGTTGCCGATGGCGAACTGATCGGCCGCGTCAAATATCCCGATGCGGGATTGTCTGCCGCGGAGGCCATCCAGCGGTTCCGGACCGAGACCGCCGCTGACCGTCCCGATGGCAAAGACATCCTGCCAGTCACCTATATGCTGCCGGTCTCGGTGGCCGTGGCCAAGGTGGATGCCCGCGGCAAGCTGCTGGACCTCGTCACGCTCGACTCTCCCCTGTACCGACCGCATGTCATCACCCGGCTGTTCTGGCAGGGGTGGCAACATTACAAGCGTCCCACTCTCGTCACCTTCAATGGACGTGGTTACGACCTGCCGCTGTTGGAACTGGCGGCGTTTCGTTACGGGTATTCGGTGCCCGCGTGGTTCAACACCGAGGAAAAATCGTACGATCAATCGCGGAACCGCTACAACACGTTCGCCCATCTGGACCTGTCCGACATGATCTCCAATTTTGGGGCGACGCGATTGTCTGGCGGGTTGAATCTGCTGGCCAATCTCATCGGCAAGCCGGGCAAGACCGGGATTGACGGATCGAAAGTTCAGGACCTGTACCACGCGGGGCATGTGCAGGAGATCAACGATTATTGTCGGTGCGACGTGCTCGACACGTACTTCGTCTTCCTGAGAAGCCGGGTCTTGATGGGGAAACTCCGCCTGGAAGAAGAGCAGGGATTGGTCGACGAGGCGCACCGCTGGCTGCAAGAGCGGGCCGAGGCGGTTCCTGCCTACCAGCATTACCTTTCGCACTGGGGAGAATGGCATCCTCCGCAGGATTGAGCCGCCGAACGGGGTGAATCCAGCAGTCTGGAGGACGGATGGCGTAGTAACCACGGTCGGGGATTCGTACCGTCTTCTCCAGGCACTGTCTGAACTTCCGTCACCCTTTCCATGTCGAACCGGCCCCCAGATTCTTCGCGTCTCCCGATCCCTCTGATTCTGGGGTCGCTGGTGGCGATCGCGCTCGCCGGATGGTGGTTGTGGCGGCCGGGCCCCCCGGAGTTGCCCAAAAAAGCGGTTCCCCCAGTGGCTGGTCCGGTGGAAGTCGCGGACCGGCTCCCGGCCGCGGCAATTCCGGGAGTCAAAGCTCCCGCGAAACCACCGCCACCGGCGGATGGCTATGCGGGGAGTCGCACCTGCGCCCTCTGCCATTCCGACATCGCCGCCCAGTTCTCGGGGCATTCGATGGCGCAATCGCTGGCGTCGTTGGCCGAGGCCCGGGTGATTGAAGACTACGAGCAGCAGACCCGGTTCACCAAAGGGGGCTGCGAATACCGGGTCGAACGGGCCGACGATGGCGTGTACCACCATGAGTCGCTGATCGATTCCGAAGGAGAGGTCTACAACCAGCGGGTGGAAGTCCAATATGTGGTGGGCTCGGGACAGCGGGGGCGATCGTACTTCATTGACCGGGGTGGAGTGATGTTCTTGTCTCCCATCTCCTGGTACTCGCAGCAAAACCGATGGGATCTCTCGCCGGGATATCCTGAACGGAACCATCTGAGGTTTGAACGCCCTGTGAGCGGGCGCTGCCTGGGGTGTCATGCGGGACGAGTCAATGTGGAACCGGGAGAGAATGACCGGTTTCTGCACCCCTCGGTTCGGGAGACGGCGATTTCCTGTGAGCGCTGCCACGGTCCCGGGAAAGCGCATGTCGAGTACCACCGCGCCGCCTCGACTCCCGCCACCCCCGACCCCATCGTGAATCCGGCCCAACTCTCTCCCTCCAAACGCGAGGCGGTCTGCAACGCCTGTCACCTCCAGGGGCTCGATGAGGTCCGACGGTATGGACGGACCGACTTTGATTTTCGTCCCGGCATGGATCTGGGAGAGATCTGGAGCATCTTTGTCGAAGGGACGGGAGTGACTGCCACGGGGGAGACCTCGGCGGTCAGTCACGTTCAGCAGATGCAATCGAGCCGTTGTTACCTGGAAAGCCAAGGGAAGCTCGGTTGCATTTCCTGCCACGATCCCCACCGCCTCGCACCGGAGGAATCCCGCGCGGCCGAGTTCAACGCCAAGTGCGCCGACTGCCACACCACCCGCACGTGCTCTCTTCCCGAAGCCGAGCGTCTGGCGGCCCCCGCGGCCGGTTCGTGTATCAGTTGCCACATGCCCCGTCTTGGTTCGCATGACGTCCCCCACACCACGCAGACCGACCATCGCATTCTGAGGAAGCCCGGACAGTCTGGGGAAGACAAAGCCTCGGAATCGCCCCCGCAGCGTGACGGAGAGAGTTCGGAAACTTCCGAGGAACTGCAGATCTTCGATCTTGCCGAAGTGCC
Source organism: Planctomycetaceae bacterium (assembly GCA_046318755.1). Taxonomy (GTDB): domain Bacteria; phylum Planctomycetota; class Planctomycetia; order Planctomycetales; family Planctomycetaceae; genus UBA10511. The sequence goes on along the minus strand of JBKCTR010000289.1, from coordinate 14,671 downwards.
CCTTGACCGGTTTGCCCACGATCGTGCCGTGGGGATTACCCTCGCGGCCCGGGCGGAGCAGGCTCAAGACAAAGAGCGGGCGGCGCGGGCGGTGAAACTGTTGGCACCCATCTCGGCGGCCGATCCCCTCGATGGGGCCGTCGCCGACGCGTACGGTATCGTGCTGGCATTGACGGGGGAGGTCAACCTGGCCATCGAAACCTGGAAGGGGGCGCTGCGGGCCAACACCCGCAACGAGGCTCTGCTCTACTCCCTCGGCCTGGCGTACTTCTCGGCAGGCGAACATGCCGAGGCGATGCAGTATTTCGATCGGCTGGTCACCGTCAACCCCCATCGCTCCGATTACCAGGGACAACGCGCCCGGCTGCTGTTGGCCAACGGCAAGACCCGGGAGGCGATCGAAACCGCCAACTTCGCGCGGGAATTGAATCCTTCGATGCCCCTCGTTTACGAATGGTTGGCTTTCGCCTGTGAACAGACTGGCGACCGGGTCTCGGCCGAGCGCTATCGGGCCCTGCAGAAACGGGTGCAGCGCAAATGATGGCAACCCCGGTCCGCGACCGCCGTCCAATCGCCGGCACCATTCCAGTGCAGCGAATGACTTTCTTCTGGGTGATGGGTCTCTCCACACAATCCTCCGCTGACGTCTCCCTTCACGATCGACGACATGACTGACCCTCACCCGCCCGCTCAGGAACGATCGGTTCTCACGCTGACCCTGCTGGCGTTGGTCCCCCTGGCCCTGGCCGGGATGGGTTTGCTGCTGCTGTCTTGGAACCAGCCCCGCGATCTCGCCGGTCCTCAACCTGGTGCCGACACGAAAGCGAATGTGGCGGATGTCGCGTCTCGTGCCGCCCCCACTCCGCAGGAGGTGCAAAAGATGTGGGCGCTGGGAGAACCAGAGCCTGCCTCCACCGGCTTCGTGGGGAGTGCGGCCTGCCGCGACTGTCATGCCGAGATTTATGACCAGTACGTGCGGACAGGCATGGGGCAGTCGTTCGGGAGAATTGGAGAGGTCGCTTCGCTCGAACAGGGGGCCGAGGCGAAGTTCCTTGCGGCGGGCCGTCAGTATCGAGTCGAGACGATCGAGGGGCAGACCCTGCATTGCGAAGCTCTCACCGACGATCAGCCCGATCCGATCTACGAGCAAAAGGTCCCCATCCAGTATGTCATGGGGTCGGGACACAAGGGGCGTTCGTACCTGTTCGAGCACGGGGGGGCGCTGTTCATGTCTCCCATCTCCTGGTATGCCGAGGGGGATCGGTTTGATCTGTCTCCGGGTTACAAGCCCGAGCAGGGGGATCGGTTCGAACGCCGAATCACCTCGCGATGTCTGTCGTGCCATGTGGGACAGGTGAACGCGGTCCCGGGGCGTCTCGACCATGTGGGCAGTCCCGCGTTCCATGAAATGATCATCGGTTGCGAACGCTGCCACGGTCCGGGGGAGGGGCACGTGGCCTTTCGTCAGGGAGATGCCGGAGCCGGCCAGGCCGATCCCATCGTGAACCCCAAGCGTCTTGAACCCGAGCTCCGTGAGGCGGTTTGTAATCAGTGCCATCTGTTGGGGGCGGACGAAATTCCCCGCTACCAGCGGAGCGACTACGACTTTCGTCCGGGAAATTACCTGTCCGAGATCTGGAGCCTGTTTCTGGAGAAGTCGACGACGAATGCCGACGGAACCCCCCGGGCTGTCAGCCAGGTGGAGCAGATGCGCGAAAGCCGCTGTTTCCGCGTGAGCAATGGGAAACTGGGGTGTGTGAGTTGTCATGATCCCCACACGTCGGTTCCCGCCGCCGAAGTCGACAGTCATTACCGTCAGCGGTGTCTCGAGTGTCACTCTCAGCAGGGGTGTTCTCTGCCCGAACCGCAGCGGGCGGCGAAGAACGATTCGTGCATCGCCTGCCACATGCCGCGTGTGGGCGATAACGACATTCCCCATGTGTCGCAGACCAATCATGCGATTCCCCGCTCGTCGGATTTCGAACTGACCCCCATCGCCCGTTCCCGCAGGCAGGCCGAGCTGTTCCTTGATGGTCCCCTGTTGCCGAAGCCGGATGCCCAGCGGGCGCGGGGCATTGCCGCCGCCAAAGAAGCGGAATTGACGCAGAACCAAGAACTGGCGGGCAAAGCACTGAAACTGCTGGAGCCGGTGGTGGCGGCCAACCCGGCCGATACGGCTGCCACGGCCGCCCTCGCCCGCTGCTACCAGTTGATCGGCCGCTTCCGCGACGCGGGGCCGATCTGGCGTGATGTGGTCGGCAGTGACCCGAACAACGAAGAGGCCTTGCTGACGATGGCCCAGATCCTGCAGCAGACCGGGCAATGGCAGGAATCTCGGGAATTCCTGGAAGCCTTTCTCCAGTTGAATGAATGGCCCGCGCATGCCCACGGCATGATGGCCCAGCTCTGTGAACGCTTGGGGGAACTCGACGCGGCGCTGCAATCGGCCGAGATTGCCTTTCAACGCGATCCCACCCGCAAGAGCGCCTACACCTGGCTTGAACAGTCGTGCCTGAAAGCGGGCCGCACTGCCGATGCCGAACGCTATCGTCTGTTGCGGGAGCGTCTCGAACGCGCCCTGCCCGAGACACCGGTGACTCCTCCCGCAGCCGGCCAGACAACGCCTGCGGCCACGGGTCCCGCGGAGAACGCGGGAAGCCGCGGCCAGCCGTAGCACCGGCGGGATCGGTTGTCTTTGACAGCCCTCCCAGACCGTCGCTTGCCCAGACCGTCGCTTGCAGAGTCTTCTGGGCACTGCCTAGGGGTTGCTCCAAAGCCATTCGTTCCGCCCCAGACCGCGCGTGCTGATCCGCACTTCGTCGATCAGCGCCGCGGCGTCGCGGGCCAGTTTCCCGGCATGAAAACCCCGCCCCACCGTCCAGGTCCCGTCGTGGAGCACCACGCCCCCGGGGCAGGGGACCTGACCTTCCTGTTCCCATCCTGAACCCGAATTCAGCCACAGCGTGAGGTGCTGGCCGTCGATGGTCGCCACCACATGATGCCAGCGGGTCTCGCTCACCGGCTGCCGACTGACCACCCGTCGCACCGTGCCGCCCCGGTCGATGACCGCGATCTCCAACCGATTGTCGGCCCGCAGTCCCAACTGCAGCGGCGCTTCGAGGGCGGCTGTGGGTTGTCCATCTTCCCCGACCAGTGTCTGCTCGCGCCCCAGTCCCACCGGTTGGAATGAGACCTCCAGCGTCAGTTCGGTGAAGGGGAAGGTGTTCAGCATATCCATGTGGGTCCGCGCTCGTCCCGGATCGGTGTAGAGGTCGCGGGTGACGCCGGGGGTGGCCACCGAGTCGTCGAGCGCGCCGCGGTTCGCGAGCTTCCGGAAGGGACTGGTCGCCGCGGCGACCTTGTCGGTGAATCGCGGTGCATTCCCCTCGGCATAGGGGTAAAGGTGGTTGCGGTGCCCGCTCTCATCCCGCACGGCGACTCCCTCGGGCTTTCCCCGGTCATGCGGAACCAACTCGCCCGGGCGCCCCTCCTCGAACCGCCAATGCGCCAACACGCTGGCCTGGGTCCGCTCGGCGGAGGAGAGTTCCTTCAGGGGGGCATAGAGGGTCTGGTGGGCGGCATTCACCTCGGCGCGGTTGAGTTTCAGCACTTCGCGGTCGTAGGTCAGCAGTCCGTTCACCTCGATCTCGACGTCGGAGGTCTGGGTGTAGATGGCCGCGCTGAGGTGCGATTCGACCATGGGACGCAGGTCGGCGATGTACCGCAGATAGACCTCCTGCAGTTCCTCCCGGCTTTGGAACTGGCGATAGCCCCAGTTCTTCTGGTCCTGCCAGGTGTGGCCGGCCAGGGGAAGCCCCAATCCCCCGTACTCTCCCAGGACCGACGCCCGATGCCGCTCGGCCGGGGGAAACTCGGGCTGTGGGTAGAAGTGAATGTCGCGGATGTGCCCCACGCCGAAATCATTCCCGCCGCTGGCCGAGATCACCAGCCGGTGGGGATCGCGTTCTTCCACGAACCGGGTCCAGCGTACGGTTTCGAACTGGCCCCACGCCTCATTGAAAGGGACCCACGCCACCACACAGGTGTCGCTGCCGCGGTGGGTCAACAGTGCCGAGAGCTCCTGCTCGAATTGGCGCGACGCCTCGGGCGTACGCGTGTTCTCGGTTCCGTCCCAGGGCCATCGGGCGTTGGCATCGCCACTCGGCATGTCTTGCCAGACCAAGAGCCCCAGGGTGTCGCAGTGGTAATACCAGCGGGCCGGTTCGACTTTGACGTGCTTCCGCACCAGGTTGAAACCCAACTGCTTCGTCACCTCGAGATCCGATTTCAGAGCGGCATCGGAAGGGGCGGTGTAGAGCCCGTCGGGCCACCAGCCTTGGTCAAGCGGACCGAACTGAAAGACCGGCTCATTGTTCAGCAGCATGCGCGTCAGGCCATTGCGGTCTTGCCCCAGGGCAATCTTGCGCATGCCAAAGTAGCTTTCGACCCGGTCGACCATCCGGTCTCCCGACCACAGTTCCACCTGCAGATCGTAGAGTCGCGGGGATGTGGGAGACCACGCCTCGAAGCCGGGAACGGCCAACACCAGGGGGCGGTCGAGAAGACCGGTCGCCTGCCAGGTGCCTCCCTGGGCGCTCACCCGAATGGTCAGGTCGGCCGGTGGGCCGGAGAGTCGGGGAATCGCCCGGATCTGCAGTTCGGCCGCGTCAATTCGCGGGACCAATTCCAGCCGCTCCAGCGACTGCTCGGGCACCGGCTCCAGCCAGACTGTCTGCCAGATTCCCGTGACCGGGGTGTACCAGATTCCTTCGGGGCGGGTCTGTTGTTTGCCCCGTGGCTGCGTCCCGGCGTCACTCGGGTCCCAGACCTGCACTACCAACTCGTGGAGGCCATTTCGCTCCGCCAGTGTCGGCGTGATGTCGAACGTGAATGGGTCATACCCGCCGCGGTGTTCACCGACAGGCTGTCCATTCACCCAGACCTTCGTCTGCCAATCGACCGCCCCGAAGTGCAGCAGCACCCGTTGCGACTTCCAGTCCGCGGGGACCTCGAACCGGCGTCGATAGAGCAGGTGCCGGTCTTTCCCCACCGTGCGTCGGACTCCCGACAGGTGCGACTCGACCGGAAAGGGAACCACGATCTGACCTTCGGCGGCTGTCGTGAGAGGATTGGCCTCGCGGGGAGTGATGGCATAATCCCAGGTCCCGTTCAGGTTCAGCCAGCGGGAACGCTGCATTTGCGGGCGCGGATACTCGGGCCAGACCCGGTCGGGCTGCAGCTCTCGTCCCCACCGCGTCAACAAGGTTCCGCCAACGGGTTGAGCTGGCTCGTCGCCGCGGGCGGCCGGGGCCGCGGCTCCCGTCCAGAGAGTCCAACTCCACAGCAGCAGCACCGTTGTGATTCGGGACAAGTGGCGTTGGGGCAACAGGCGGCGGAGTGTCATGGAACGAGTGTTGTTGATGAAGGGGGAAAGGAGGTGCCAAGGGCGGAACAAAGGACTTTCAATTCGACCGCTTCAGACCACGTGGAGGATCGGGGACCACTTCGAAAACCAGTCCCTCATGTTCCTGGTTGGGGTGGCGGATGTTGTCGGCCGCCACCAGGCCCCCATCGGGGCGAGCGGCAATGCCGTAGGCGCAGGGGAACTCGGTCCGGCTGATGAGCCGAAAATCGGCGTCAGTTACCAACAGCACCTCGGGCTTGCCATAGCAGCCAAAGTACCACCGGCCCCCGGCGACTGTGGCGGTCTGGATGCCGAGGTCGGTGTGCCCGCTGGCGATCACATGTCTTTTTTGAAACCGGAACTGACTGTCGTACTCATAGACGAAGTTTTCGGAGACTTCCTCGGGCAGTCCCCCCACGACGTAGAAACGCCCCTCGCGCACCCCCAGCCCCCCCGCCCCATGAACCACTTCGGGGATGGCGTGCTTCGCGAGGAATTTCAGGTCCGACGCCTGATAGACATAGACCCACGAATCGGCCTTTCCCGGGGGTTGGTTGAATTCCCCCAGGTTGACGGCCACGTACAACTGCCCCTCGTGGAGGCAGAGATCGCCGTGATGGTTGGCCACGGGAATCTGCCGCAGCAGCTTCCCTTGACGATCGGTTTTCACCAGTTGTGTGGTGAAGCACCAGAAGATCGCGGTCTCGTCGAGGCAGATCCCCTGCAGATGCTGCGGATACTTCCCCTCGCAGGCCACCCGCTCGGCCGCCTCCGCCAGGACCGGTTGGCAGAGCATCGCCAGCAGCGACCCGGTCAACAACCAACTCGCACGCAGTCTTTTCAGCGTCTCAGCCATCGGGGTCCTCCTGGGCAGGGAAGCGGTGTCTCGGTTGCGGGGAATGATATGTGTTTCACCGTCGGAGGGGAGTAACTTGCGGTTCGGCTGTGGTGACGGGTGACGGCCTCGAGGGGTTCGGATTGGGACAGCACCTGGCCGGGAAGTGGCCTCGGTGGAGTTGGGCGCTGATCGAGTTGACTGGCTGTGACGAGCTGCGCTTCGAATGGTACAGTGAGGGCATGGCAGTTTTCTTGCGGATCCGCGGCCGACCCATCGCCTTCCGCTCGCGCACCAGAAGCTGGCTGACGCGGGTGTGCGTGCTGGCCTGCGCGATGTGGAGCGACGTGGAGGGGAATGGGATCGGGGCGACTTGGGCCGCGGCCCGCGAGCCCCGGGTCTGGCAGGGTTTGGAGTCGTCGGGACGACGGCACGCGGTGGTGCTGGCCTGTCCTCCCGGGGGCCGGCCGGCGCTCGAACCGCGGGCTGCGGATGCTCCCCGGAAGTTCGACACCTATCGGCGACTGGAAGTTCCCTCCGCACCGCAGGTCTATTTCCCCCGCGGCGGCGATCGCTGGATTCGGTTCCTGAATGGCGACGTGTTTCCCTTCGCCGTCTCCCGCCACTCTGCGGACCAGCTGGTGGGAATTCCGCTGGGGGGATCCGCAGTCACCATTCCGTGGGGTGCACTGGCGGCGATCGCCCAGCCGGCGAGCGAGACCGAACTGCGGGTTTGGACCGCCGAGCCCGACGACCTCGCGGGGCCCCCTCCGCTGCCGGTGAAACGAGGTTCCGCCTGGTCGGGAGAGCACAGCTTCCTGGTTCCGCCCGGTTCCGATCTGCCCCTGTTGAGCACGGCGGATGAGATCCCCGAGGGGGGCCTCACACTGAGTTGGCTCGATTCCGATCCGGGATCGCCCCAGGAAACCGCCGGCGATTGGTCGCTGGACCTGGTGTTCTCGCAGGATGGCTCGACCGAGACCGTGCGGCTGCTGTTGGGGGACCGCACTGGCGAGTTGACGGCCCGACGCGACGGGGAGCGAGAATTCGATGTTCGGGAGCTGCCGCATCGGGCTGGTTGGCGGCACCTGCGGGTCCAGTGGAACCGGCAGCGGCTGGTGGTGGTGGTCGACCAAGAGATTCTCGCCACGGGTGCCATGCCCAATCTCCCGTGCACCGAGCTGCGGGTGCGCCACGCCGCGGTCGGCGACCGCGAGTCCGGCCCAGAGTCGAATCGTCCCGAGGTGCTTCTGGATGATCTGCGACTGTTTCATTCCACTCCAGCCGTGCAGGTGCCCCCGCGCTCGGCCGAACGCACCGGTCTGTGGCTCACCTCGGGGGATGTGTTGTATCAGCCGGCGCTGGTCGAGCGGTTTCTGACTGGGGACCCTCCGGGCGGGCGGGTGACCCCGCGGGATTGGGGGTTTGTGCGGGGACTGATCCCCCGGCACACACCGGTCGCACCGACGCCCGCACCCCTGGAAGGCTGGTGGGTTCGAGTCGACTGGCAACCACGGTATGGGGAACGATGGGAAGAGCCGGGTTTCTTTCAGGGAGTTTTGCAGCAGGTGACCGACGAATCGCTTGTTCTGGTGCACCCCTGGCTCGGTCAGCTGACTGTGCCGGTCGAACTCATCGCCCGGTTGACTCCTCTCTGGCAGGGGCGAAGAAAGGAACTCGATCCGCTGGTGCATCACCTGGGGAACAACACCCGGCCGGGCTGGAGGGCACCTGTTCCGGTTGGAACGACCCAGAAATGGACGATCGAATTGACCGCGCAGGACCTGCGGGGTCCGCACCTGGGACTGGCTGTGACGGTGCGGGAACTGGAGCCAACGGGCGGGGTCTGGGGACGGCAGGGGGCATTCCATGACGATCTGGCCCAGGGAGGTCTGCTGACGGAACTCTGGATCAATGACCAGCGGGTCACCGATTGGAATCGCTGGCTCGATCGGCCCGCCACGGCCGATGATCCCGCCCGACTGTGGATTCCCATCGACCCGGCGCAGGTGAGGTTGGGCGCGAACGTTTTCGAGCTGCGCCAGAGATCCTCGGTGCGAAACACCGCCGAGTTCGACGATCTCGAACTGTGGGATCTCACCTGGGAACAACCGGTGGAGGCCCGAGGGGGTGCGCGTCCCGCGAGTGGAACAGGCTTACCCCGGCGCTGAACCAGAGCGTGTTGAATCGCGCGGGGGCTGTCCCGTTCCGGGAAGGGGGGAGCGGCTGGCTTCGCCCGCCGGTGAGGTCTGGGTGGCGGCTGGAGCTGAGGTTTCCCACGCCTGTTCAACGAGGGAAGCGATTTGAATCGCCCGCCCCAACGATTTGCGCCAGACGATCTGTGCCGTCGATGTCAGTCGATGAGAGGCGTTGTACACCTGCAGTGGATCCTCCTGGTCCCGAATCCCCGGAAGGCAGAAGGCCGCCAGATGCTCTGGGGCCGGATCGAAGGGCTCGGGGTAACCGGCTTGGCTCAAACGCTCCCACGCCCCTCCGAGAGTCTTCATCAGCCGGGCTCGCGAGGCACCGATGCATTCTCCAAAGAGAGCGTTGAATCCCTGTTCCATCGCCCGCGAGAACAGATATCCCAGATTGCTGGCCTCGATTTGGATCCGCACCCGATCGTGGTATGTGTCGGACAGTGCCACCAGCGCGGGCCACAGTCGGTCGCGCTGACCCCTCAGGCGGGGAGTTTCGGGAAGCAGGGCCGCCGTTTCCGGTGTGTCCAGCAGTTGCAGGGCGGTTCGCAGACGAGTGCTCCAGGCCCGTCGAAATGGTCTGCCGCGGACGGAGGCGGCGATCCATTGCTCAAGCACCCCCTCGAGATGTTTCAGCGTCGCCTCGTGATTCCGCAGTCGGCGAGGAGCGCTGGCTGGTTGGAATGGACTGGTGGGTTGATTCGAAAGCATGGCGATCGAGAGCAGTTCGGTCACCTGCCACTCCTCGATCAATTCCGACTCACGCTGGGATGATTCGCGAAAGGGACCGAGGTATTGCGTCTGCTCGCGGCGGGCCGACAGCAGCTCACTCCACAGCTCCGCAGCGGACTGAGTCGTCGACAAGGTGGGCTCGTCGAAATCCAACTGGTCGAGCGCCTTCATCGCACCCCCGACATAGTCCCGAGACGCCTGGTCGTTGGCGGCGGATTGGGCCATCTCGGCTATCGCCTGGTCGACCGGAATCAATTCCTCCGCGGTCACTGGCCGATTCAGATTGTCGGAATAAATCTCGCGGGCCATGGCCCGGCAGCGACTGTCAAAGTCGACGAACAGGTCGGTGGCCGGTCCCTCCGGGGCATAGCGGCACGGTTGGTTCAACAAGAGCGCCTGTGCGACGCGCAGCCGGTTGGGCGGATGCGTGTCATCCCACGACATCTCGGCCTGCTGGTCGGCTTTCTCGAGTTGTTCGCGGACCGGTTCGGGCAGGTAGCGTGCCTGGGCGGCGATCAGACGGGGAAAATTGTCGACCAACCGGCGTTCCCGGGCCAGGTGATTCAATTCCTGCTCGGCGAAGTTTGAAGCGGCCGAAAGTTCGACGATCGACCGCATGGTGTCGGCAAAGCCCACGCTGCCGACGAGGGCCGCTTCGCACGCATCGGCGTTGTACTCCATCTGCCGCGACAACCGTCGGCTTACCAACACCCCGATCCACCGCAGTCCGCGCAGGATCCGCCGGGTCAGCCAGATGCCCCCCCGGGCCAGGTACAACACCCAACCCAGTCGAATGTCGGTTGACTGGGAAGTCTGTTCCAGCCATTCGTCCCAGGCATCCCGCTCGAGGGCGACCCGGGTGAACCAGTGGTTGATCGAGTGGATGATCCAGCCCAGCCGCATCGCCCAGTACTGGTTGAAGTGCCCGAACTCATGCGCCAGGACCCCCAGCAGACTCCGGGCGGGAAGCCCCGCCGCAAGCGGCAGCCCAATCACGAGCGTCAGCCGGTTCGACAGCAGGTCTCCCAGAGATTGAAACGAGGCGGAGGCGTTCGCGTCGTTCGCGAAGTGGATCTGGTGGGGAATCGGACTCCCCAGCGCCCGACAGAGCCGCTCGACCGCCGCGAACAAGACGGGCTCGTCCGTGGGAGCAACGGGCTGGGGCCGCTCGCGCCGCCGCGGCCAGGCCAGGAGCGGTTTCAGCATCACAACAACCACCGCCGCGCCGATGATGGCCGGTGCCAGGAAGACCAGAATCATGAACATGGCACCTCGACCGCGAACACCGGTGGCGGTCACGATGTCGAAGTTGTTCGTCAAGTGCCAGCGGACGGCCCAGACAATTCCCGCAATCAGGGCCAGGTAGATCAGCGGCAGCAGCATCATCACCACCGCGACCACACCCAGAGCGAACTGATAGCCGCCGCTGGGCCGGGGAAGCGGCAACCGCTCGGGGATGGCGGTGACCAACGGGTGCTGTCGCGGGTCGGGAGCGAAAGCCCCCGGTCCCGGGTTGGCAGTGGGATTCGAGCTGGTTTCGAGCGCCATGGGGCCACCCTCCGCTGCGGCAATTTCCGATTCCGACCAACACGTGGAGCCAGTCTCGGGGATGTCACCGGGCAAGTCAATTGCCGAGCGTTTGTTTTTCCAGATCGGAGTGGCACCCCCGCCAGCCAGCGGGTGGCCAGCGACCCATTCGCCGCCGGGGGGCTATTCCTGCAGGCCCCGCGCCACATCAACCCGGTAGGCGGTCAGCCCGGGGAGCAGTCCCACCAGGATGGAGAGGGCGAGAATCACGGGCAGCAGCACCAACTCTTCCTTTTCGAAACTCCAGGGATTGATCAACACATCACTGCGCGACTCGACAATGGGGGCCGCCAGGAACACCAGTGCGTGCCCCAGTGCCGTTCCCACAATCCAGCCCAGCAGGCACAACAGCACCGCCTCGGCCACGATGATCGAGAAGACCGTCCCCCGCCGCGCCCCGAGGGCCCGCATGATGGCAATTTCCCGTTTCCGGTCGGCCATCGAGTTGTAGATGCTTACGAAAATGCTGATGCCCGAGACGATGATGATCAACCCGGTCAACACCAGCAGCATCGTGCGCACATTGCCCACCAAGTCATTCAGCAGCCGGCTGATTTGGGAAATGGGATTCACCGCCTGGGCGACGGGCGCTTTGTTGATGCGGGGGGCATACAGGTAGGCCAGCGTGTCGGACTTCATCTGCAGCAGAATGGCCGTCACCTGCTTCTGTTCGGTCGCCACCTGTTTCACCGCCTGGGGGGCCGGCTGGGGCTTCGCCTGATCTTTCGGCTGGGCCGCCTTCACCGTCAGGGGACCGGTGGTTTTGCTGCCGGCGTTCGGCAGAATGATGGGGGCGTCGCCCGCCTGGCGGGCCTGCTCTTCAGCGCGGGCTTCCTCCACTGGCTTCTCATGACCGGCGATTGAGTAGAAGCCGTCGAAGTGAATGAACACCGCCCGGTCATTCGGGGTTCCCGTGGGGGCCAAGATTCCCACGACCTGAAACTTCTCGGCATGCACGTCGGCCAGATTCCCACCATGGGCGATGGGAAATTCGCTGCCCAGCGTCCAGCCGTACGCCCGGGCCACCCGCGCCCCCACCACCGCCTCGAACCCTCCGGTCAGCGCCCGCCCCCGCGAGAATTGAAATTTCTTCTCCGGGATGTACTCGACATCGAAGTATTCGGGAATGGTCCCGACGATGCGGAACCGACCATCCTCGGTGGTGTCTCCCAGATTGAAGGGAATGGCATGCACGACTGCCGAGTTCTTCTTGAGCTGTTCGTAGTACCGGTACGGAATGTTCTCGATGGGTCGATCCATAAAGTAGATCGAGTTCAGTACCAGTTGCAAAGGGCTTCCCTTGGCCCCCACGATCAGGTGGTAGCCCGTTGCGCTCTGGCTGAACATGCGGGTGACCGTGCCGTTGATCACCAGCACCATCACCATCAGGGCCACTCCCAACGCCACCGACAGGGCCGTCAAAGACGAGGCCAAGGCGCGCTGGCGGATACTCTTCCAGGCAATCGAAAACAGGTTCATCCCTGCCCCCGTGGATGGTTGAAGTCGGTCAGCTTGTTGACCCGGTCGAACTGTCCCGCCGCCTCGAGCGAGTGTGTCACCATCAGCAGCGAAAACCCTCCCTCCTGGCAACTCTCGCGGATCAGGTCGAGAATGTTCTGCTGGTTGGACGGATCGACATTGGCCGTCGGCTCGTCGGCCAACACCAGGCTGGGGCGGTTGGCCAGCGCCCGGGCGACCGCCACCCGCTGCTGCTCGCCCACCGACATCTGCGGCGGACGATGGTGCAAGCGGTGCCCCAACCCAACCCGCTCGAGCAGATGGCCGGCTCGCACCCGATCGCCCCCCTGGCCGGCGAACGTCATGCCCACCAGCACGTTTTCGAGAGCGGTGAAGGCGGGCAGCAGGTTGAACGTCTGAAAGACAAACCCGATTTTGCGAGCCCGAAACCGGTCGCGCCCCACTTCATGCAGCTTGGCGATGTCGACCCCGTCAATGGTCACCGATCCCGAGTCGGGAGCGGTGATGCCCGAAATGACGTTCAGCAGGGTGGTCTTCCCCCCGCCCGAGGGGCCCAGCAGGGCCATCTGCTCGCCGTCGGCCAATTCGAACCGGGCGATGTTCAGGATCGGCAGCACCGTCCCCCCCGGCTCGCGGTAGCTCTTCTTCACATCCTGCAGAATCAGCGACATCACCGGGACCAGGCCAAGAACGTTGGACAACCATTCACCGCACGGTGCCTCCGGGCACCGGCAGGGGAAAACTCACAGCCGCCGCCGCTGTTACGAAGCCCCTGCGTTGGGCGTGGGAAGGAACCTGCCCAAACCCTCCCCTGTAGCTGTTTTTCCAGAGGCTGACAAGCAGCCGTGGTGCAGCGACGTGATCGTTCGGGGCAACGCGGTTGCCCATTCGCAAGGTCGCCTGTTAACGTCGACTGCCGCCCGGGAGTGGGACTGTTGCTCCCCTCCCACGCATTCTCCCCTGTTCTTCCGGGACGCCAATCCCGCTGTTTCCCATGTCCGATCCTGCCTCCGCACCGTTTCCCACCCTGCGTCTGCGTCGGTTGCGGCGCACCCCGGCTTTGCGCGCTTTGGTCCGTGAGACCGATCTGGCGGTGACCGACCTGATTCTCCCCTTGTTCATCCGCTCGGGACAACAGATCCGTCAGCCCATCAGTTCGATGCCCGGGCAGGCCCAGATCACCGTCGACTTGGTGGCCGCCGAGGCACGCGAGATCGCCCACTTGGGCATTCCCGCCGTGATCCTGTTTGGCATTCCCCCCGTCAAAGACCCCACCGGCACGGCCGCCTGGGCCGACGCGGGGGTGATTCAACAGGCAATTGCCGAGATTCACAAAGCGGCTCCCGGGCTGCTGGTGATGACCGATCTGTGTTGTTGCGAATACACCGATCATGGACATTGTGGTGTGGTGAATGACCGCACGGGGATTGTCGATGTCGACAATGACCCCACCCTCGAACTGCTGGCCCGTCAGGCGGTCAGTCATGCCCGGGCGGGAGCCGATGTGATTGCCCCCAGCGGCATGATGGATGGGATGGTCGCGGCGATTCGCAGGGGGTTGGATGGGGCTGGCTTCCAGCACATTCCCATTCTCAGCTACGCGGCGAAGTATGCTTCGGCCTTCTACGGTCCCTTTCGGGAGGCCGCGGAGAGCACGCCCCAGTTTGGCGACCGGCGGACCTACCAGATGGATCCCGCAAATGCCCAAGAGGCCTTGCGCGAGGTGGCGCTCGATCTGGCGGAGGGAGCCGACCTGTTGATGGTCAAGCCGGGATTGGCGTACCTCGACATCGTCTGCCGCGTGAAGCAGGCCCATCCTGGCGTACCGCTGTGCGCTTACCATGTGAGTGGCGAATACTCGATGCTGAAGGCAGCCGCCGAAAAGGGGTGGTTGGACGAACGCCGGACGACGCTGGAAATTCTGACCGCTTTCCGCCGGGCCGGGGCCGACATGATCATCACCTACACCGCCAAAGACGCCGCCCGTTGGTTGGCGGAGTGAAATCACCACGAGGCACCGGTCTGCCACCGAGTCGGGACGATTTCTGATCGCCAACGTGATGGAGGTGGGTGTGGAAGTCGCGTGGTTGGCGACCAACCCCCAAGTGCCACCCCGAGGATTGATGCCGCGCCGTGAGCCCGAGGCTCGCGGCGCGAGCGGCCCCGTTCACCGCGCGCACCGTCCCTGTCGTGGTTTTCAAAATCGGTTCGCCCGCGGGGCCTAGGCCGCCGCGACCAGGTCGCCCGCGGCGTCGACTTCCCGGGCGATCTGGAACAACTGACGGTATTCCCCCAGGAAGCTCTCGAGATCGTCGGCCAGTTCGGGCTCGACCGATCCCAAACCCTCGCGACGGAGCTGCATCACCGCCTCTTCCGACCCCAAGTCCGCCTCCATATTCAGCAGCATGTGGCAGGTCGTGAGATTTGGTTTATTAT
>JBKCTR010000288.1:0-18227 GCA_046318755.1 Planctomycetaceae bacterium | reverse complement strand
GGGGGCGCCGGGGTGACCAGAATTGGCCGCCTGCACAGCATCCATGCTGAGGGTTCGAATCGTGTTGACAGCCAGTTGATCGAGCGAGCCCGCAGGTTGAGACATGACGGCAGACAGGAAAGAAGAAGGAGAACAAAACCGCAAGCGCCCGGGATCCAACCACCCTCGTGGGTCGATGAAGTGCAGACGAGCGTGACGCCACCATCGTTCCCGGTCCGGTGCCCTGCCCTGCGCCAGAGACCGTCTGGACCGCAGGATGAAACGGGACATCGTCCCGAAATGGACCGACCGAGAACATCCGTACCCGTTTCCTCAGAGGGGCCCGGGTGCGAAGCGCGGATTATGACGGATTGGGTCCCGTTTTTGAACGGTCGGCCTGGACCAGGACCCGGTCAAAATAGTTCACCCCCATTCCCGCATCGATCACCACCCCCTGGGCGTTGATCCCGGAAGACCGGGGACTGAGCAGAAAGGCGACCGCGTTCGCAACCTCCTCGGTCTGGACCGCCTCCTTGCGCAGGGTCGCCTGTTCCGCATACAGATAACTGTCGATGTAGCCCGGAATTCCCGCCGAGGCAGAACTCTTCAGCAGTCCCGGACAGACAGCATTGAACCGGACCCGTGAAAACTGCGAGAACGACTTCGCCAGAAAGCAGACCGATGAATCGAGCGCCGCTTTGATGGGGGCCATGAACCCATAGTTCTCGGCGGCCATTCGGGTGGTCGAAATCGAGATTGTCACCACGCTCCCCTGCTGCTTGTCGAGCAGGTCGCAAAAGGCGTCGGCCAGCGCGAGCAACGAGTAGCATGAAATGTCGACCGCCTGCAGAAAGGCCTGGCGAGGGGTCTGGTGAAATGGCAGAAATCCCGCTGAATAGTCGGCGAAGGCCAGCGAATGGACCAGACCGTGGAGTGGCACGCCCAGTGCGGCCACCTCGTCGCGCAGCCGCACGATCTCTTCCGGACGCTCGACATCGCAGACAAACACCGAAGCTCCGGGAACCAGTTTTTCGACCTGGGTCTTGCGGGCTTCTGAGCGAACGGAATAGAGGACGCGGGCCCCGGCCTCGGTCAACACCCGGGCGACATGCCAAGCCACACTCTTCCTGTTGGCGACCCCCACCACGAGAACCACCTTCCCCGCCAGCTGCAGAAAATCCACTACTGCTTCTTCCCCTGGTTGATGTACAGCCGCACGTTCCGGGTCGCCCGCCCCACCGCCACAATCTCCGGCCACCCATCTCCGGTCAGATCGCGGGAAATCAAGTCTTCCGTGGCCACCTCGCCATTGTCGACGATGTGCTTCATCCATAGCTTTTCGGCGACATCGGGCGAATAGACAAACACGCCGGGACCAGCCGGTTCGCCGCTCCCCCTGTCGCTGTGCCCCAGGACCAGCTCGTCGACACCATCTTGGTCGAGATCACTGGGCCAGATCGCATGGCCGCGCCCCAGGGTGTCGTCCAGAACAATCCGCTCCCACGCGACCGACGGGTCGGTGTTCGCCCCGGCCGGCTGCAGGTAGATCACGGCGTGGTTGCCATGCATCGGCTCGACGGTGGCTATGTAGACGCGGTTTTTCCCCAGGCGACCGACCTTCACCTCGCCCGCCCCCGTTTTCTGGGGAGTGGGAGTCTCACCCTCCACTCCCGCACTAATGCGGGTCTTCGTCAACGCTCCCTGGGCATCCCGCCGGAACCAGTACAGCCCCTCGGCACTCCCGGTTAGCAAGTCGGTCTGCCCGTCTCCATCCAGATCCCCCGTCCAGTGGGCATGCATGCCATTCAGGCTCTCATCGAGCACCGTACTCTTCCAGGGAGTTTCATCGAGGAGATTCGCCGGCTTGTGGTAAGCGAGCACCCGCACTCCCTCGCCGCGAGTCTTGTTCAAGGGAGAGAGAATCAACTGCGGGGTTCCGGTGCCAAGGACATCGCCCCACTGAATGCGATGCGCCCAGCTTTCGCGGCCAATCGGATGGACCGACCAAGGCTCGTCGAGCGAGGCCTTGCGTTTCAACCAGTACAAGGTTCCCAGGTGCCGATTGTTGAGCCAGCCCGCGCCCAGAGCAAAGTCGACCTGACCATCGCCATCAATATCGAGTGGTGCGATGCAGACATTGTCCCGTTCGGTTTGGTCGGAAATGATCACCCGCAGCTTCCAATCGGGATTGTGATACCACAGCACCCGGCTTTCGGTGACCACGACGACATCCTCGCGATCATCTCCATCGACATCGGCGAGGGTGACGGCATAACAGACCTCACCCGCTTTGGGATCGAGTGTCTGGGGAGTGAAGGGAGGGGGTTCTCCCGCCTCGGCCAGACATGCCAGCGACACGAGAGTGAGGAAAGCGAGGAAACGCATGAGAGTACCGCGAGAATGTGTGCGGGTCGGCAGAAACGCTCAATCAAGAAGTTTAGTGCAATCTGCCCCCTCGCTGTAGGCTGCCGCCACGTTTCTCCCCAGAAACCCCATCCGCCGTGCGCAAGTTGATGTCTAGAGATCTCGTTGGCGGGCATGGTTCTGGCGAAGCAGGGATCTGAGGAACAGTGCCCCGAACCAGACCTCACTCTGGTGAGCCGCACAGTCCCCCAAGGTGGCCCGGCTTCCGCGGCAGCCCGTAAAGACCATGCGGTGTGATACCAGCATACGCCGCGCCAGGGACCACCCGATTGCGGAACTCCGGATGTGGGACCCCGGTCTGTTTCCACTCGTCAGCGATGCTGAAAAATGGTGGGGCTCGTGCTTTGTCAGCTCAACAACCGTGGGGCGTGGACTGTAGATCGTGGTTCTGGGGGCCGTTGGCGGGAATTCGTCGTCTCACACGCGAAAGTAACGCAATGCGTTGCGGACCAACGCCTTCTGCATGAGACAACTCTTTCCTTATCGCCTTGGCCTTCACATCCGCCATCGGTCACAAATCCTGTTTTCAGCGGAGGCAGAGCATGAGTTCCAGCCACAGGCACCCCACCTGACCCGAACACTTTGGAAATACCGGGGCGACACGAGGCCGTCGGCCACCGATCGCCCCCTCCTGACTGCCGGCGTCCCGGAAATCACACTTTTGACAGTTATCGCTGGTAACGCTGAAACAGCGAATACGGGCGCGTCCCGGGAGTCACATAGTCGGGGTCGGGCATCAGCGAAGACCGTTCCCGTTGGTAGCGGGCCCGTTCCTGCAGATACCACAGCCGCTCCTGTTGCTCGAAGTCAAAGCTGCGCCGCGACGCAGGTGGTGCGAAGTGGAAATCGTTGGAATTCGGCCCCGCACCATAGCGCTGCGGCCTGACAAAGTTCGGACCAGTGCGCAGAGGGGTCACGAAATTCGAGGGGTCGCGACCGGACCACTGTTGCACGGAGTACCCCTGCTGAAAAGACCCTTGTTGGGCCAGGACAATCGATGAGGCCGGAACACTCAGCAGTCCTGACATTGCGGAAATGCCGAGTATCGGGACCAGAAACCGCGGAACACCTCTCATGATAAAAGCTCCTGATTGAGACACCAGATGGAACGGGTGTTGATCGGCCGGGCCTGAACGGCGCACAAATCAGCCCCCTTGTCTCATGACTCGTAAAAACAGCAACCCGAGCGACAGAAAAGCCGGGGCGTTACCAAAAACTGCCACCCCAGATCGCATTCCGCTCCGGGGTGGCAGACACTGATATTTGTGAACTAAACCTCGGGAGCCGCAGAACACAAATCCCCTGCGCAGCAAAAGGGCCTGACCACCCTGTTCAACAGTGCGGAAAGGCCCAGCTAGGATTCACACATCAACCCGGCGGAACAGATCGCTCCGTCGAGCGGCCGATGATCACCAGCCGTAGTAGCGCCCGTACCGCGGATACGGACGGTAGACCGGACCGTGATACCGGGGTGCCGGAGCGAAGACGGGAGCTCCAATCCCCACCGAGAACCCGGGAGTGCCAAACGTGACCCCGGCCCCAACGACTCCCGGGCCGTAGTACGCCGGACCAGGAGCATAGACGGGACCGTACAACGGTCGGGCGTAAACCCGAGGGGCGTACACGCGGGGTCCGTAGTACCGGGGATAGCCGTAGTATCCATGCGCCTCAGCCGAAGACGCCTGAGGACCCAAAACCAACCCCGTCACTGCGACCAGACCAAGCAGGGTCAACGCAAACTTCTTCATCATGATTGAGACTCCTGAGATCAAAACCACACGGCCGTCGTCGCTTCTCCACAGCGAACCCGACTCCTCTGACACAATTGTAAGCAGGTGCTGTGCCAGAATTCGTCCAAAATCCAATCAACCAATCCCAAATCCTTATCACACAACACTTTGGAAGAAATCCCGCTGCGCGCTACTCGCTGGGTGTCGATCGTCGCATTGTCGCGGATTCGCACCAACTGTCGTCATTTTTACCGGGCCCCGCGGTGGCCTCTCGGGCGACGGATTGGAATGTCCGCAAGCCACTCGCGCCTACACGGCAGCTCTCGTAACTGGCCTTTGACTCAAGCCCGGTCGGCCCGGATCAGTTTCCGGAAAATGTCGCGGCCAATTATCTCGCGGGTTTGCGCGACCATGCCAGTCCAATTGCCGGCGGGTACGGCACTCAAGAGAAGTGCTCCCCTGTCTGTCTTGTTCATGTTTCCGTCAATTCCGGGAGATCGCGGTCGCTGGCGAGTGAAACCCCAACGAAAACACCCGGCTGGCTTGGCAGGGCCAGCTCGGGTGTTCTCCGCAGTCGCAGCAGCGCCTCCCGAAAACCGCCGTGGCCTCGGGCGACGCCCAAACCAGATCAATGGGCGGCAGAAGCCGTCACGTTTTTCGCAGGCTCACGGAAGCCGAGCCAGAAGATGACCAGCGTGGCCAGGGCCATCAAGGCGGGCCAGAGCCAAATGTGGAACCAGTCTTTCCGCTGGGCCACTCGCCACTCGGCCCGGGTCACCTGACCATCTTTGTCAAGGTCCGCAGCGGCGATTGCCGCTTTCAGATCGTCGGCCTTGTAGACCGTCTCGTTGTCCTTGCCCGCATTCTCGATCAGGTCTCTTTTGATCGAATCGGCGGAGAGAGTTCCGTCTGGCTTGAGGCCCAACTCAGCGGCGAAGCCAGTCTTGCCTTCGACATCCCAATTGGGCAGCACCAGACCAGCAGAGCTCTCGGCTCCCTTCACGGACGCCTTGACCACTGTCTTCGGGGGATACATGTCGACGATCTTGCCGGCCAGATAGTTGCCGACGAACATCCCCACTCCCAGGGTCACAAACGCAATGAAGCTCTGGGCACTGGCCCGGGTGGCCGCCGTGGCCCGGCTGTCGACATAGATCTGGCTGGCGACGAAGAAGAAGTCGTAACAGATGCCATGCAGGAACAGGCCAAACAACGCGGCCGGGAAGGTGAGGGTGCCGAAGCACAGGTAACGCACCACCCAGGCTCCCATCCCAACCGCCAGCATCTTTTTGACCCCCAGCCTCTGGATGAACCAAGGCATCGCCGCCATGAACCCGACCTCCGACATCTGCCCCAAGGTCTGCAGAGCGGTGGGATAAGGAGCGTCGATTTCACCCAGGAAGATGTTCGCGAAGCCGTAGTAGAAGGTCAGCGGAATGCAGACCAGGAACGAGCCGATCACAAACAGCAGAAAAGACGGATCCTTGAGCAATTGCAGCACCCCCTGCTTGTCGCCGGTGTCGGCCGCGGCATTCTTGCCCGCGGGGGGGGTATGCGGCAGGGAGAGGGCATGCACACCGAGCGCCAATGAGAACAGGGCCGAGAGAATCAGCGGGCTGTTCGGCGCGGTGACAAACGCGGGGAGAGCCCCCTTCAAACCGGGATTTTGCAGAACGAATCCCACAATCCATCCGACAATGATCCAGCCCCAGGTCCCCCAGACGCGGATCGGTGGGAATTCCTTCTCGGGATCGCCGATGTTGGCGAAACTGATCGAGTTTGTCAGGGCCAGTGTGGGCATGTAGCAGAGGGCATACACAATCATCACCGGGTAGAGAGCGCTGAACCCGGTCAACTGCGAGGCGACCAGCATGAGGGCCGCTCCCACAAAGTGGAGCATGGCGATCATCTTTTCGGTGGCGAACATTTTGTCCGCCAGAACCCCGGTGTACAACGGGGAAATCATCGCCGCTAGGGCGGTTGTGCCGTAGATCAAACCGATATCCGCCCCACTGAAACCCAATCCTCCCAGATAGGCCCCCATGGGGACCGCCCAGGCCCCCCAGATGGCGTACTGGAGGAACATCATGATCGAGAGTTTGAGCTTCACCGGAGACATGGCTCAGCACCTGTACGGAGGGAAAAGGAACCGGCTGGACAAAAGTCCGGGCGGATCGGGAAAACCCGGGGCCGGCCGGAATCGCGGGCATCATCCCCATTACCCGGCGGGGAGGCAAGCGACCAGCCTTGACGGGTTCAGGAGCGCCCCCGATAGTGAACTGCTTGGTGTCGGTTCGACCGGAAGACCGAAGCTTCCCCACCGGTCGCCACCGTTGGAATCGCTACAGACGGCCCCCAGCCGGGGCTGTTGACCTGACCCACAACTTCGCGCGTGATCTGCCATGTCGGAACCCGATCGTCTGGAACAAGCCCGTCTCGACAAGTTGCTCGCCATCGAGGCCCTGGGGCTCGATCCGTGGGGTGAACGGTTCGACGATCACCGTCCGATCCGCCAGGCGCGGGCCGAATGCCCCGCCGAGCCCGGGGTTCTCGGTGCGATGTGTCGGATCGCAGGGCGGATCATGCTGCGGAACAACAAGGGAAAACTCAAGTTTTTCCACGTGCAGGACTGGACTGGCCGGATCCAGGTCATGTGCTCCAAGGCCGACTTTTCGGAGGAACAGTGGAAACTGATCGAGTTGCTCGACCTCGGTGACCTGGTCGGCATCGATGGTCACCTGAAGGTCAGCAACACTGGTGAAAAGACCATCGGGGCCACGAAGGTCACTTTTCTGACCAAGTCGCTGGCCCAACCCCCCGAGAAATTCCATGGGGCCAAAGACATCGAACTGTTGCTGCGGCAACGCTACATCGACCTCATCTACAACGAGGGGGTGCTTGAGCGCATGCTCAATCGGGGCAAGATCATCGACTCCATCCGCCAGACGCTGCGCGAGCGGGGATTTGTCGAGGCCGAGACGCCCGTGCTGCACTCGATCGCCGGGGGAGCCGCCGCGCGCCCCTTCATCACCCACCACACCGCGCTCGACATGTCACTGTTCCTGCGCATCGCGCTCGAGCTGCATCTCAAGCGGCTGATGGTCGGCGGGGTGGAACGGGTGTACGAGATCGGCCGGGTCTTCCGCAATGAGGGGGTCGACAGCACCCACAATCCCGAGTTCACCATGATCGAGCTGTACCAGGCGTACGGCGACTACGAGACCATGATGGACATCACAGAGGCGATCTTCACCAACGCCATCCAGGCGCTGCACGCCGCCGCCGTTGCCGCCGGGGGCGATCCCGCCGCCAACCCGTTCCTCCGCCCGTGGGGCGACAAAATGGTCGACTACACGCCCCCCTTCCAGCGGGCGCGGTACGGCGACCTGTTCCGCCAACACGCCGGCTGCGACATGCACGACCACGCGGCCGTGGTCGAGGTGGCGCGCAAGCACCACATCGAAACCCAGGGGAAACACCCCGACGTGCTGATCAACGATGTCTTCGAGGCCGTGGTCGAAGACCATCTCACCGGTCCCGTCTTTGTGATCGACTACCCCGCCGCCATGTGTCCCCTCACCAAGCGGAAAAAGGGACATCCCGACATTGCCGAGCGGTTTGAGCTGTTCATCCACGGTATGGAACTGGCCAACGCCTACACCGAACTCAACGATCCGCGCCTGCAGGAGGAGCTCTTCCGCACGCAGCTCGCCGGTCTATCGGAAGATGACAGCATGGCCAAGATGGACACCGATTTCGTCCGGGCCCTCAAGGTGGGCATGCCCCCCGCCGGTGGACTGGGGATCGGCATCGACCGCCTGGTGATGCTGCTGACCAACAGTCACAGCATCCGCGATGTCATCTACTTCCCACTGCTGCGGCACGAGCGTCCGGCTGGCAGTCGGACCGAAGAGGCCCCCGAAGAGGCGGGCTGATTCCCACTCGGCGGGTGCCCTGCTTCGGGATCATTCTCCCTCACTGTCACCCCGGCCCAGAGGATCTCCATGTCTGGCACGTCGCGGCGTCAGTTTCTGCAGGGCGGAGTCTGGGGTCTGGCGGGTCTGCCCGCGACCGCCGGCGCGGGGACCAATCCGGGAGAGTCGGCTCCCCCGGCCGGTTCACTGCCCGAGGCGATCGCCGGACTGGCTCCGCGCGATGAAACCGGCCGGTGGTTCGTCTTGTACAGCGATTGCTGCTCGGGAGTGAAAGGGGGCCCCTTCGAGCCGACGCTCGCAGCGGTGAATGCGGTCGTCTCCCGGCTGCGTCCCCGCCCCGAGTTCGTCGCTTTCCCCGGCGACGCGATCGCCGGTTACACCACCGACCTGTCCGAGCTGCGCCGCCAGTGGCAGTATTGGACCGATATCGAGATGCGGTGGCTGCGCGAATTGGAGATTCCCCTCTACCAGTCGACCAGCAATCACCACACCTATGATCTCCCGAGTGAAGAGGTCTACCGCGAGGTCCATCGACACCTTCCCCAGAATGGAACCGGGGAAGAACGTGGGCTGGCCTACGCGGTGCGGAATGGCAACCTCGTTTACATCTCGACTCACCAACCCGACCGAACCCGCCCCTACCGACGGGAGATGGCGCTCAATGTCGAGTGGCTCGATGCCATGCTGACCGAGCACGCCGACGCCCGCTTCAAGCTGGTCGCGGGGCATTATCCGGTCTGGCCGATCAATGGCTACTCGTTGGCACCCCAATGGTGCCTGCGGCAGAACGAGCGCGAGCGGTTTTGGGAGGTGCTGGTGAAGCATCGTGTGAACGCCTACCTGGCCAGCCACGTCATCGCCTTCGACGTGCAGGTGCGCGAAGGCATTCCACAGATCGTCTCGGCAGGGGCCGGGACGGTCTATGGATCGGGTGGAGGGATGCCGGGCGAGACGGAAGGGCTGCACGCCACCGAGGTGGTGCTCGATGACGGCGGGCTGCGTTACCGTGTCTTCGACACCCGCGGCACCGTCCGGGAGCAGGCCCTGTGGCCCCCACCCGATCTTGCCCCAGCCCATTGGACCACGCCGACGCCGCCCGAACTCTCGGCCAGCCTCGCTCCCCAGCGCTGCCGCAACCACTTCGTCGCGTGGCGATTCATCGGGACGTTGCCGCCTGGCCCCGTCGATGAAGAGCAAACGCTGCTCTGCGGCTTCGACGTGCAGGAAGGTCCTCCCACCGTCTGGATCGGCTTCGAGTCGGGCAGCCGGCAACTGACGGTGCGCTTGCTCCCCCGACCGGGGACCACTCCGCAGGTCTGGCGTGGTCCCCCACTGCAACGGGGGGACGACTTCGACGTCATCATTGGGCTGCATCCCGGCCTGGGCCCAGGCGGCGTGCTCTGGCGGGCGGCGGATCATACCCCCTGGAACTCGCTGACCAGCACCGGCAGCCGAGGTGCCGCAGGTCTCGCCTGGCCGGGCCTGTGGAACCTGGGAGGATCGATCAATGGACCGGGCGACTCTCCATTTCGGGGAGACGGGCTCAATCTGGCCATCGCCGTTCAGCCACTTCCGCCAATCACCTGACAGAACTCCGGACGGTGCTCGAGACGTACCGTTCTCACGGTGCACCGGACTTCTTTCTGTCCCGGTTCGTTGGGCTGTTCCCAGCCTCGCAGGACAAGCCACGGGTTCAATCGGTTCTGACTGTGTCTTTCGATCGGCACGCGTGAGATCAAAGCATGTTGAGACAATCCCTCACCCGTCGGAACCTCCTGCAACTCGGAGCTGTTGGCTCGTGGAGCCTCGCCACAGGCGCGTCCTCCGAAAGCCATTCCGCCGAGATGCCACCGTCGGAACTCTTCCTGGTGAAACCGTATGTGCAACTGGGAGACGCCCCCCACCTGTTGCCGCAGGAACAGTTGGAGATCCTCTGGCACTCCGACAACCGGGCACCGGCCTGGCGCGTCGAATGGCGTGTGAACGGTGGCGTCTGGAATCGCGGTGAAGAACCGCGGGCGACCACAATTGCCACGGCGGGGATTCCACCGCATCGGGTCTGGCAGTCCCGGCTCTCCGGGCTCCCCCCTGGGGAACGGGTGGAATACCAGGTCGTCTGGGAAGGAACCGTCGTGTTTGCGGCCGCTGTCCGGGCCCGGCCGCCCCGTGATCGCGGATACCGCTGTGTGGTGATGGGAGATTGCGGAACGGGCAGCCTGGGGCAGCGTCTCATCGCCGCCCGGGTGCATGCCGAGGCCCCAGATCTGGTGATGATCCCGGGAGACATTGTCTACAACAACGGCCGGATCAGTGAATACCGTTCGTCATTCTTCCCGGTCTACAGTGCCCACCACACGGATCCCGCGGCCGGTGCCCCCCTGTTGTCTTCTACACTGTTCCTGGCGGGTCTCGGGCAACACGACACCGAATCGAACCTGCAGACACAGCCCGATGGCTTCGCGTATTACTACTACTGGTCGCAGCCGCGGAATGGTCCGGTGACCAATCCCGATAGCCCACTCGCCTTTCCACTCGCGGGAACCGAGGCACAGCGGCAGGCGTTTCTGCAGGCAGCGGCGGGGCGCTATCCGTGCATGTCGACCTTCTCTTGTGATTTCGGGAACACCCACTGGACCATCCTCGATACGTTCAACCCGCATGCCGACTGGAACTCGGCCCCGCTGCGCGACTGGCTGCGACGAGACCTCGCCGGGGCCCAAAACGCCCGCTGGCGGTTTGTCTGTTGCTACCTGCCACCGTTCAATTCGTGCCGGCAGTATCCGCAGGGAGAGAAAATGCGTGCGGTCACCGACCTGTTCGAAGAATACGGGGTCGATCTGGTCTTCTCGGGCTTCGCCCATTCGTACCAGCGCACCCGCCCCCTGCGCTTTCGGCCCGATTCCACAGCGCCCGAACGGGCCGCCGACTGGAACCAGCAGCGGCCGGGAGACATCCTCCAGGACCGGGTGTTCGATGGGCTCCGCCACACGCATCCGCAGGGGGTCATCTATATCGTGACCGGCGGCGGCGGGCACCCCGGGCTGCATGGGGATGAACAAACCGATGCCGGGGCATCATGGCAACCCTTCACCGTACGGTACCACGCCCGGCAAAATCACTTCACGGTTCTGGAAGTCCAAAACGAGCGTGTCGCCTTGCGCCAAATGGGGGCCGACGGCAGCCAGATCGATTCGCTCCTCATCACCCGCGAGGGCTGAGGCGGTATCTGTCGGCGGCCATCCCAAACCCAACGATTGAGTCTTCGGCAATCGCTCACTCAGTCGGGCTCCCTCGGCCACACTCAACCTGCCACTCCGCAAGTTTCGGGCGAACAATCAAATGGCGCGGCCTGTACCGCCGGCTGACTCCGAAGGTTTATTCCTTCGCCTGAGCCTGCCAGCGGTGTTCGGGGCGAGCCAGGATCTCGTCGATCACGGCCATGACCTGGGCGGCTTCTTCCGCATGACCCTGCTCAATGGCATGCTGAATCCGTTCGCGCGCCTGTGGAATGAGCTGCATGTAGAACCGCTCGGAAACCTCGTACATCCCATGCCAGTGGGCATAGTCGGGTGCCATCATGGAGGCTCCATGGCGGGCCCGGCGGCCTCCATGATGCCAGAGGTAGAACCACGTCCATTCGATCTCTTCATCGAATTGCGTCTTCGTCAGCAGTCCGTTCTGCTCCAGCGATTTCATGATCGCCTGCCCGGGCCGCGCGAACTTCTCGTTGTACAGCACCACGAAGTCGTCGTACTGCTTGTAGAACCCGTTGATGTAGTCGGGAGTGTGGCAGTGGGCACAGACCTGTTTCATGTTGTTCCGCTTTTCAGCGGCGCTGAAGGTAGTCAGCTTTCGACGTTCCTCCGGATCGGATGCCGTGACCACCTGGCCTTTCTCGTCGGTGTCGAGCACCAGGCTGACTGCCGGCCGGTTGGTCCACGACAGCCGTCGTCCCGGGTCGTGGGTTACCTTGGGATCCCGGGTGTTGGCCGACATATGACACGTGGCGCAGGTGGGAGCCTGGGTGTAATCCTTGCCGAGAACCCACTCCTTCGCGTCGAGATTCATGTGCCCCAGCAGGTCACGGTAGGCCACCCCATGCTTCGACTCTTCGTAGACCTCTTTCTGGGGATGATCAGGACCAAGGTGGCACTTACCGCAATTCTCAGGCTGACGGGCGCGGCGTGGAGAAAAGTCATGCCGACTGTGGCAGGCCGAACACGAGCCCCGCGAACCGTCGAGATTGAGCCGGCCGATGCCGGTGTTGGGCCAGGACGCGGCATACAGCACCGGCCGACCATCCTGGGTCTTGCGGACCCGATCGAGCGGGGCGGTGTTGGTCGGCACTCCCTTGTCATCGGGTTGGAGATCATCCACGGTCACCTGTCCGCCATCGAGGGTCTGCAGGGGCACCTTGCTGCCATGGCACTGCAGGCAGCCGACGATGGCGCTCGCCATGCCATTGACCTCTCCCTGTTGCACCTCGGGAAGCCTAGGCTTGCGGGCATGGGGGTTGAACGGGACGCGCGAGCCTTCGACCGTCTCGGCCAGAAAGTTGTCGAGCGACGCCAGGATGTTGCCCGCCTTCGAATGGTGACTGTGCTCGAATTCATTCGCCTCGTGCGGATAGCAGCGTGAGCAGTCGCGCGGCGTGACAATCGTGGCAATGTGCTGACCATAATGATCGAAGCCATCGACATCCCCCTTGCTCGCCAGGTGGCATTCGACGCAACCCACTCCCTTGGAGGCGTGCGTGCTGCCCCTCCAATGATCGATCAGGCGGGGAGTCGTCTTGTCATGGCACTCGATGCAGGCCCGCGAGAGAGCGGGAATGGTGACGGCCCCCCGCCGGGTCGAGGTCTCCGCTTGTCGGCGGGCCACTTCCATGGCCTGCACAAACAACAGCGACAGCAGGAAGAGCCCCCCCAGCAGTCCGATGATCCATTGCTTGGTCTTGAGTGTCATGGTGATCCGCTTTCAGACGCCAGAGTCAAATGGTTCAAAATACTCGTGCATGTCGCGGAAGGTGCGACGGGCAGCTTGAGATCCAGGCGACCAACCTGTTCCTCAGGCTCCGATCGGGTCAACCCTCGATCGGGCACACAGGATCAGTGGTCCACCGCCGCTTCCCAGACGGTCAATCCCATGATCAACAGGGCCCCGACAATGCCGATCCAGACACTCGCTTCGGCGAAGCGCGTGTAACGGCGGATGGCTGCGTCGATGAAAGGCCAGGCGAACATCACAAAGCCAATGAAACCCATGCTGAGCACCGCCACGGTTCCCGAGAAGAGCTTCAGCCAGCGGAAGGTCACGTAGAAGTACCATTCCGGCTTGATCACTTCGGGAGTCGTCAGAGGGTCGGCCCGGGGTCCCATCGTCGCGGGCAACACGGTCGCTAAAGCGCTGAGTACGATCATGAGAATCAAACCCATGATCAACTCGGTGCAGAGATGGTCGGGAAAGAAGGGAAAATGTCGGGGGGCCTGGGGCGGTTCATCCTCGAACCGGAATTCAGTGACCCCCTGGATCCGCAGGATGGCCACATGCACGGCCAACAGCAGGATGATCGTGGCGGGAAGCACTGCGGCATGCAGAATGTAGAACCGGGGCAGTGTCTGCGGGTTGTATGTCTCTCCCGCCAACAACATCTGTTTGGCAAGGTGGCCGACCACCGGCACCGTGTCGCAAATGTTGGCTGCGACAGTCGCTCCCCAATAGCTGAGCTGTTCGTAAACGAGGCTGTACCCGGTGAATCCGGTCAGCAGGCTTGCCATGAGCAGACAGACACCAACCATCCAGTTGATTTCCCGCGGGGCACGGTACGCCCCAGTGAAGTACACTCGCATCTGGTGCAGAATCACCGTCGCGATCATGCCGGTCGCCGCCCATTTATGGACGCTGCGGAAGTACCAGCCATACGCCGCCTCATGGGTGATGTAACGGACCGAGCCGTAGGCCGAATCGACCCCCGGCGTGTAGTAGAACGCCAGCAAAATCCCGGTGAAGATCTGCACGACAAACAGGTAAGCCGGCGTCCCTCCCAGGCAGAACCACCAGCGCCGCAGGTGATTGGGGACCGGCTCATCAAGAACTTCGAAGACCTGTTCCTGCGAGATCGGCAGCCGTTCCTGAAACCATTGAACCACGCGCGACATGGCGGCTACCCCACGCTCACTTCGATGAAGAGCAGGCCGTTCTCAACCTGCATGGGAAACCGCGCCAGACTCTGGTTGGCGTCGTGGGGCGGCCCTTCCTTCGCCACTCCCTGGGCATCAAAGGCGCCGTTGTGACACGGGCAGAAAAATCGTTGTCGTGGGGCCTGCCAGTGCACTTTGCACCCGAGGTGGGGACAGATGCTCGACAGGGCGATGAAGTCCTCCACCCCGCCCGCCTCCCCATGGCGAGTGATGGTCACCCGCTGCCCGGCCGGTGTCTCGAAATCGACCGTCTCACCCGGGGACAAATCCGCCACTCGGCCCACGTACAACCACGTCCGCTCCAGGGGATGCGCCGGATAGAGATATCGGGCCGCGAGACCGCCAAACAACCCATAGCCGGCGGTCAACCCACAGGCCATGGTCGAGGCGGCGAGGAAAGACCGTCGATCGGGTGAGGGCGCGGAGAGATCCACGTCAGTGGCGTCTGCCATCTGCGTTTTCCTTCCAAAGAAAACGCCTCCTGGCCCGGGCGCTGTTCCAGGAGTGAGGCGTTGACAAAGCATACGCCGAATCCCGTCGCGAGAGCCGACACTCTCCTTTTGCCCGTCGGGTGCAGAGCTGTCAAGCCTTGCGATTGGAAGAACCCAACGAGGTGCCCCGACCGGCCTCCCGTGGCCGCCATCTTGGACGGCCGGTGGAACTTCCCCCTGATTTACAGTGCCCCCGCCTGTCGCAGAGCCATTTCCAGAGTGGCCGCGTCATGATGGAGATGCAGGTGAACCGCGAAACCACACTCTCGCCCCGCTTCACAGTTCTCAGGCAAATCGTCTACGAACAGCACTTCGGTCGGCGACAGCTCGGGCGTTCCCAACCCCTGCCGAATCCGCTCGAGCAAATGGGCGAAAAAACCGGGCGACGGCTTTCGATGACCGGTCTCGAACGACCGCAGCAATCCCCCCGGAACAAACCCCGCGAAGTCGGCGGCAAAATGCCGTTCGATCTCTTCCCAGTGCAGGGGATCCGTGTTGCTGGCCAGAAACTTTGGCAGTCGAACCCGGCCAATCAGTTCGCAGCTCTCGGGCAGGCGGGTGAAGATCTGTTGGTAGGCCCGGCGCAACGCTGCGAGATCTTCAACCTGGAATGCCTGACCCAATTCGGCAAGAAAGTCGTCGGGGGCCAGCATTCCCATTTCAAGCTGATGGAACCGGTCGCCCCCATACAACCACTGGTGAACCTGGCTTTCCGAGACAGTCGGGCCCGAGAGGGCGGCAATCTGGCGGCAACCCTGGGCGTGGCTGAAGGCCGACAGGACATTCCCGAAGTCAAAGGCGACGGCACGAATCATGACAGACCCCAAACGAACAGACACTCCAGCAGACCCGTGCACAGTCGGTCTCGGACCAACCCCACCGTCTTGCGGATTACGAGGAACCGAGCGCCACCGCCGTGGCGGTGGCGTAGGCCCGGCAATGTGAGATGGTGATGAGGATGGAGGCGATCCCCAATTCCTCAGCCACATCCCGCGCCCCTCCCCGCAGGGAAATCCAGGGCTGACCGCTGCGGGAGGTGCAGACTTCGATGTCGCGGAACGAGACCCCCTTGGCCCACCCCGTTCCCAGTGTTTTCATGACCGCCTCCTTGGCGGCCCAGCGACCGGCGAAATGCTGGGTGTACTCCTTTTTCGAATGGCAGTACTGCACTTCGTCTTCGGTATACACCCGATCGAAAAATGCCTCACCGTGCCGCTCGATCATCTGTCCGATGCGCACCGTTTCAACTATGTCAGTCCCGAGCCCGACGATCCGGTGCGGTCCGGGAAGTGAGGGGGGCAGACTCATGGGGGGCGATGCTCCACGTTCAGAGAAAACTCACACCATGGGAGACCAGTCAGCCGACCGGCAACCGACTGGCCTGATCGGGTACCAGCCGAATCTGGGATTCACAGACGAGGCCCGCGATCAGGGCCGCGACCGCCACTTCGGTCAGCCAGAAGAGGACACAGGCCAACCATGGCCACGCTCCCCACTCCCGGGGGATCCGGAACACCAGGTAACCCCGGAAGGTCTGCAGAGACTCCCGCTCGCGCAGCAACTCCGCAGTCCGCCTTTCCTGAACCGCCAAGGACCGCCGCAGATCCTCGGCGGACACAGTTCCTTCTCCCCCTGGAAGTTCCCCCTGGGCCAACAAGTCACGAAAGCCCTCGTCAATTCCGGCAACATCGGGGCGCTGGGGAAGGGGCTGCTGCCGGATGAAAGTTGCCAGCCGTCGATGGGTATCGAAGGCGTTCATCACCAGCGCAATCGCCACACAGATTGCCACGGTGTACTTCGCGCGGCGGATGGGGGTAAGCCGCCAGCGATCGGCCACCAAGCCCAGGCCCCCCCCCAGCAGTGCGGCCAAACCCACGGGTAGAACGACTGGAATCTTGGCCTGTTGTGGCAATCTTCCCGCCCCCACGAGGACTGCCAGTACGACCACCGCCGTCAGCACGGTCCATTCCGTCCAGCGCGACTCGGGGACGTGCTCGACCTGCGCAACATCCGTGGGGGGAACGCTCATCAGCGGGCCCGACTCCAGCGTCCCAAGCCGCAGGCATGGGCGGCGCGCTCGAGCACCTCTTGCCCCTTGGCCCGAGCCCTTCGGGCACCGTCTGCCAGAATATCCCTGACCTGATCGAGATTGCTCACCAGTTCCTCCCTTCGGGCGCGGGCCGGAGCGAAATGGGCATTGGCGGCCTCAAACAGAGCCTGCTTCGCTTCGCCATAGCCCATGCCCCCCGCGCGATACCGCGCGGCGAGGGCCGCTTGCTGTTCCGGGGTGGCAAACAGTTTGTAGAGCGTGAAGACCGAGCAGGTTTCCGGATCCTTGGGGGCCTCGACCGGAGTGCTGTCGGTCTTGATCGTCATGATCTTCTTTCGAAGTTTCTTTTCGGGCTCAAATACGTCGATTGTGTTCCCGTAGCTCTTCGACATCTTCTCGCCATCGGTCCCCGGAACCTTGGCGGAGTCATCGAGGACGCGGGCCTCGGGCAGCACAAATACTTCGCCGAAGAGATTGTTGAACTTCAACGCCAGATCACGGGTGACCTCGATGTGCTGGACCTGATCGGCCCCCACCGGGACCACAGTGCTGTCATACAGCAGAATGTCGGCCGCCATCAACACCGGATAGGTGAACAACCCCGCGTCGGCGGGCAACCCTTTGGCCTTCTTGTCTTTGAAGGCGTGGCATTTCTCCAACAAACCCAACGGGGTGACCGTCATCAACAACCACGTCAGTTCGCATACCTCTGGAACATCCGACTGAAAGAACAGACAAGCCCGCGCCGGGTCAAGACCCAACGCGAGGAGATCCAGGGCAGCGTCGATCCGCAGATCCAGCAACTGCTTGCCATCCCGAATCGTGGTCAGGGCATGGAGATCGGCGATGAAGTAGAACGCCTGCTCATTTCCCTGCAGGGCAATGTATTGGCGAATCGCCCCAAAGTAGTTGCCCCAATGAAAGCGCCCGGTGGGCTGGATTCCGGAAAGAACACGCATGGTCTGCTCGACGAAGGACCCGTGGAAGCGCAGATTGTCACTTCGGTCCGGTGGCCCGCTGGCCCGGCCAATCACAGTGATCAATCGCATTCGGGAGATTATCGGGATCCCGTCACATCTCGGCAACCACGGATCGCGACCGGGCGCTTATCCAGCAAGCCACCACCCGTCAGCCCTCTCAAATCGCGGGGCTCGATCGCCGGCCAGGTCTCGTGGCCTCCGGTGGGTCCAACCAATCGACACGCCGAGACGACGGCTAACGGCTCGAGGGGCGGGGATTGGCGGGCTTCTTGCCCCCCGCAGGGGCCGACCGGGGTAGATCCGGTTCGGTCGGTTTGCCCGCTGACGTTTTCGCAGAGGCTGGCCCCGAGGCGGCGGGTGCCGAGGTCGTCCGTTCCCGGGTGGCCCCGGCAGGAACAACCTTTTCGTCCTCATCCGATTTGGTCCTGGTCAGACCAC
>JBKCTR010000287.1:0-6531 GCA_046318755.1 Planctomycetaceae bacterium | reverse complement strand
GCTGGGGGTCGTTGGGGAAGGCGAGTTCGAGCTCGGCCGACGTCCGGAACAGCGGGGTCAGCTCATCGACTTTCTGTGTCTGCTTTATGGTGACCTTGAGATCCTGGGCGGCGGCATCGTGCGCCCATTCGACGGTGAATTCGGGATGGCCGCCGTGGTGGATCCACTGGTCGAAGAACCAGTTCAGCCCCTGCCCGGTCGCCTCTTCGATGGCGAACCGCAGGTTGGCGGTCTCGACGGTCCGGTACTGGTTGGCCTGGGCGTAGACCTGCATCGTGCGCCAGAACAGGTCGTCTCCCAGTTCGTAGCGCAGCATGTGCAGCACCCGGCCCCCCTTGGGGTACGAGTGCGAGTCGAACATGACCATCGGGTTGTCGTAGCGATAGTTCACAATCGACCGGCGGTAGTTGGCGTCTTCGCCCTGGTAGGCCTGCGCCTCGTTGTGCCGTTGCCACGTCGCCTCGTCCAGCCCCTCGTCGTGTTCGGTCCACAGGGTGGCGAAGTAGGTGGCGAAGCTTTCGTTCAGCCAGAGTTCGCCCCAGTCTTTGCAGGTGACCAGATCACCCCACCACTGGTGGGCCAGTTCGTGGGCCACGAGGTTGACGCTCGAGACGTCGAGATGGGCCCGGGCGTCGTGCAGCGTGCTGAGGTTCAGCGTGGTGGCCGAGGTGTGCTCCATCCCCCCCCAGCCGTATTCATCGACGCAGATCTGGGCGTACTTGGGCCACGGGTAGCGGAAGCCGATTTTCTCACTGAAGAACTGCAGCATGGCCGGGGTCTTCTCGAAGCTGCGCGGCGCGTCCGCCAGCCGGCCCCGGGGGACGTACGACTGCACGGGAATGCCATCCCACGACTGCTCATAGACTTCGAAATCGCCCGCGACCACCGAGAGCAGGTACGGGGCGTGGGTCTGCGTCTGCGACCAGTGCCAGGTGGTGGTGTTGTCGTTGTTGACTTTCTTGTCGAGCAGCACCCCATTGGAGAGGACCACATAATCCGATGGTACCGTCGCCACAATTTCGCTCGTCAGGCGGTCGGTCATCGAGTCGAAGCAGGGAAACCAGCAGCGGGCGAACTCGGGTTCGCTCTGGGTCCAGACCATCTGCGGCTGGTGGGGCTCGGCCTCGTCGGGGATCACAAAGTGGGCTCCATTCACCGGCTCGGTCACGGTGTAGTCGACCGCCAGCTTGAGGGGTGTTCCCGCCGGCAGTTGTTTGCCCAGTTGAATGGTCAGCTTGTTGTCGCGGTGGGTGAATTCCAGCGGCTGGGGTTGGCCGGCGAGGCTGTCGGGCAGCAGTTGCACGCCGCGAATGGTCATTTCCTGGGCGTCGAGTTCGACGGTCGAGGCGGCGGTGACCAGTGACAGGGTGTTGGTCGCCCGTCCCTGGAGTTGTTGCTTTTGCCAGTCGAAATTCAGGTCGAGCCGAATGTGCTTCTGGTCGATGGCCCGGGCCCGGACCGAGCGGGCGGGCTGGGTGAAGGGACCGGTTTTGGCCTGACCCAGCGAGACTTGGGCGGGCCACAGCAGCCCCAGCCCCACCAGAAGGGTGACCAAGACCTGGCGCAACGACAGTTTCCGGACCACGAACAGCCTCCGACCTCGAAAAGAACCACCCCCCCCCCGAAAACCCCGTCTCCGAACCAATCCCGGCCCAACGCGAGGGGAAATGGAGTGTAATGCACAGGGGAGGCGAGGGCACGGCTGGGATGGCCCCGCGGGAACTGGAATTTCGCGGAAACGACCCCCTCGTTTGTTCGGTCTCTCCTGCTCAACTTGCTGCTGCTCTCCTCTCTAAGCCGCAGGTTGCCCCGGACACAGCGATCCCGGCAGCGCGCAGCGTGTCCGGACCTCTGGTTCCGGACGGTTACCCGGGCGACGCCAGCGGCGAAAGGCCGTCCGACGCTGTCGGCAATTTCCGCCCCACTACGTGGTACTGCGCCCCCAGCGGCAACCAGCCCAGCGCCGGTTCGAGCCAGCGCAGCGCGTGCAGAGGACGGGGGAAGAAGACGCGGTGGGTCACGACGACCTGTCTGAAGCCGGCCGCGCGCACCTGGCGTCGGAGTGCGGGGGCCGGAATCAGGATGGCCCGTTCATCGAAGGGGCAGCCGCGAACCACACGCACCACCACCGGATTCCATGGATTGTGCTCGTACAGCATCAGAGCCCCCCCGGGGCGCAAGACGCGGTGCAGTTCCCGCAACACGCTCTCGTGCCGCTCGGCCGGGATGTGGTGGAACACGCAGGCCGCATACGCCAGATCGAAACTGCCGGTGGCGAAGGGGAGTTCAGCCCCCGCACACTGGGCGAACGTCGCCGCTGCTCCGAACCGCCGCTCGGCCAGTCGCAGGCTGCGTTCCGACACGTCGGCACAGGTCAGCCGTGCCGTGGGCAGATGCTGTTGAAAAGAGGGGATCGACGCCCCCACCCCGGCACCAAAATCGAGAATGCGGGGATTCGCCGGCCCTGCTCCCGGCTCCGGCCCCAACGACCGCCACAGCCCTACCAGATCGCGGATCTTGTAGTCGGTGAAATACTCTCCGCGTTCTCCCGACAGCCGCAGGCTTTCGTTCAGCAGATGGTCGTACCGCTCGGCATAGGCGTCGAACTCGGCCTCCCGGGCCGGGTCTTGCGGCAGCAGTCCCCCGGCGAGCGCTCGATCGTTGGGGGTGGTCATCGTCCGGTCTCCCGTCCAGGCAGCCCGTCCGGTCGCTGGTACCGCAGGCGCTCGGCGGCCACGACCCGCGCCACCCCGTGCAGCAGCGGGGTCTTCGCGAAGTGGGCCACCCCGGGAAACACCCGGCTGCGATACTGGAATCGCATCTCGTACAGCCTGCTGCGGCTTTCCAGGCTGGTGGTGAAGAGCAGACGGCGGTGAGCGACCCGCTGAAATGTCGCCAGCAGTTCGGCCACCGTCGTGAGGCGTTCCGATGCCACGATCTTCACGGTGGGCTGTGCCCAATCGGGCAACGACCGCAGCGTGGCGATGCCGATTCGGGCGGCGTCGTCGGAGTCGATGTAATCGCGGGCCGTGTCGAGAGGGACAAAAATCGGCACCGGACGATTGCGTACCACACCGCGGGCCATCGTGCTGATCAGTCCGTGCCGGGTGTCTCCCGGAAGGGAGGGTCCATACAGTGTCGAGATGCGGGCCAACAGCACCCGGCATCCCGCAGCCACCAACCGCGATTGCCGCAAGAGGTCCTCCTGATGCCGCTTCCCGTGGGCGTAGGGAGTGGTCGGGGCCTCGGGAGTCGCCTCGTCGACCACGGCCATACAGGAACCGGCATAGATGCCCCCCGCCGAACTGGCCAGCAGGAACCGGCCCGGGAGTTTGCGGAGGATGGGGTCGGCCTCCAGCCGGTCCACCAGCCACTCGAAGGCCCGGCTCTCGAACGCCACGGCCCCCTCGGAACTGCCCATCCCCGCGACTCCCGCCGCCCAGTACAGTTCCCAGTGTCCCGCCACCCGCGCCTGGCGGGCGAACGCCGCCACACTGTCCGCCAACTGCTCGCGCAGCACACGCTCCTCAGGCCAGGCCAAGCGAACTTGGGGCTGGAACATCGCGCTGGTGGTCGGCCGCAACTGCCGGATCAGAGCCCGCCCCAGCAGGCCCCGGGCCCCCAGCACCCAGGCAACAGGCATCGGGGTCGCAGGCCGGGGGGTGGATGTGGGGGGAGTGTTGGTCATGAAGGCCCCCGCTGCCTGGTCGGAGTGGTGGTGACGACGTACAGCGGCTTGCCCATGGCGATGCTCATGGTGAGTGCCAGATACTCGGCAATCACTCCCAGGGCCAGCAGGATACAGCCCGAGAAGAACGTGATCACAATCACCAGTGAGGTCCAGCCCTCGACGGCCACCCGGCCCGTCAGCTTGGCAGACAATGCCCAGAGGGCAATGCCGAACGCGAATGCAATCGAGACCAGTCCCAGCAACGAGATGAATCGCAGGGGCCGGGCTCCCGCCGTCATCACCAGAAACGAAAAATGCGACAGCAGCCGACGCGGCGAATAACCCGACGGCCGGTCCATTTCCGCCCGCAGAGTGACGGGACAGAACCCAACCCGGGCGACCATCCACCGCAGGGCCACGTCGAGGTACACACCGCTGCCGCAATACGCGGCGAGACTGCGGGCCACTTCCCCGGTCACCAGACGAAAACTGTGGAAATGCCCCGTCGTTTCCGCCCCGATCAGGGAGTTCGCGAGGGTTTTCGCCAGGCGACTGGCGGTGTTGCGCAGCCAGCCATGCGGCGGCGGATTGCGGGGCTGGGCATACACCAACTGCAACCGCTCGGTCGACGCCAGGTCGAGCATGGCCGCGATGTCGGACGGGTTGTGCTGCCGGTCTTCGTCGAGAGTGACCACCCAATCCCCCAGTGCGCCCGCCATGCCCGCCAGAGTCGCGGCGTGCTGTCCGAAGTTGCGCGACAGCCACACCGGGCGAACCCACTCATGACGTGCCGCGAGGCTCTCGATCACCTCGTCCGAGCGATCGGGACCGCAGTCATGCACCAGCAGCACTTCGCAGATCACGGCACGTTGACCGGCGGGGGTCCAATGCTCGACCACCAGCGGTTCGATCTCCGCCAGCAGCGTTGCCAGTGTCTTTTCCCCGCGATAGACGGGCACCACGATCGAGATTCGAATGGTCGCTGGCACGGCAGCGGTTTCGTCCACTGGGGTGGGCACGTTGGCCTTGGGCTGGCTCATGCCGTGCACTCCATGATGAGTGTGGTGTAGGGAATGCGGAAGAGGTCGTGGGCGACAAAGGTCCGCACCTGACCGAAGGCACCCGAGGCGAGCGTGCGGTAAGCCGCTTCGGACCGCACGTAGTCTCCCCGATCCGATTTCAGCAGAAAGCGCACCAGCGACGACTGATTGTCGGTGAACACACCGTCGAGCGTGATCAGCCGGCCGCCGGGGCGCAGCGCCCGCTGGGCGAGGTGAAACAGATTGGTGGCCGCGGCATCGTCGAGGTGGTGAATCAGCCCCATTGCCAGCACCTGGTCAAACTGGCCAAAGTCGGCCACGGTGGCGGGGGTCAGTTCGAGACAATGGAATTCTCCCCGGCTGCCGTAGTGCCGCCGGGCGGCCGCGAGATAGTCGGGGCTCATGTCCAAACCGACATAGGCCACCGGGGGAACCGACCGCGGCAGGCATTCCAGCATCGCCCCGGTCCCGCAGCCGATGTCCAGCACCCGGTCTCCGGGAGCGACCCGCAGGTGATTTTCCGCCAGATGCCGCCGGTAATGGGTTCCCCGCATCACATACTGGGCAAGATCGTAGAGCCAGGGAAGTGCCAGCAACGATTTCACGACGCGCGATCTCGGTGACGGTTGTGACAGTTTCGCCGGTTGTAGAGCGGCGGATGACCGGTGAGGTAACGGCGGCTTGGTGAGTGAAGTGACGCCGGTGTCGAGCCACCTGACAAAAATCGAAACTAAACAGGGAATTGAGGTGAGACAACTTGCAGCGAGCCCAAGTGCCGATCAATCTCGGGAAGAATCGGTCCGTCCCCCCCCCTACCGGCATTTTCCGTTGAACACCACCGGCGCGACTCAGAACACCTCACCCTCCCTTCAACCGGCCCCCCTGGGTTCGCCCGGGGAGGCAAGGTGGCGTTTTGGGGAGATTCTTTGTGCCGTCGTCTGTCTGCTGACCGCGTTGGCGGTCCGCTGGCGGGCGGCCGACCATTCCCCGTCGTTTGATGAACTGTGGATTCTGGCCGGGGCCACGGGATATGGCGAGAATTTGCTCGGGATTCCCCCAAACAGACTGGAGACCGAGGCGATCTGCACCACGGCGGTCGAGCAGGCGAAATCCCCCTGGGTGGTCTGGTCCCGGGGAGTGACCTTTCATCCCCCACTGCACATGGTGACTCTCTGGGGCTGGCGGGCGTTCTGGGGAGGGAGCGACTGGGTGGCCGCGATGTATTCGGCGGTCTGCGCGGTGGTGGGAATCGGGTTTGTGTTCGCGGCGCTGCGCTATCAGGCGGGCGTCGGCCCCGCCACGTGTGTCTCACTCTGCCTGGCCCTGTCTCCCGTGCAGACCCAGTTGGGGACCGAGATTCGGGGATATGGTTTGCTGCTGGCCCTCGTGGGCTGTGTGCTCTGGCAGATGGTGCGGATCGAAACTTTCGGGCCGACGCGGCGG
Organism: Planctomycetaceae bacterium; assembly: GCA_046318755.1. GTDB lineage: Bacteria > Planctomycetota > Planctomycetia > Planctomycetales > Planctomycetaceae > UBA10511. The sequence continues at coordinate 378 of JBKCTR010000287.1, read as the reverse complement.
CGCGTTTGGCTGCTGGGGCTGACCCTGCTGCCTTTGATGCTGACGCATTACTTTGCGGCGGCCACCTGTCTCGGCGTTTGCGTGTGGGGCCTGCTGAGATTGCCGGTGACACTTCGCTGGCAACTGGCGGGAGCCGTGCTAGTGGCGGCTCTGACCTATGCCGTGATCTGGATTCCCTTCACCACGACGCATCTGCAGCACGCCCAAACGATGGTCTTGTACAAAGCCCGTGTACCGTTTCTGCAGGGGGCGGCCCGCTCGGCCCTGGCCCTCCCCGTGAAACTGCTGTTCGTGGTTTCCCCCGCGCGTCAGCGGGAATGGATGGTGGTCGGGGCGATGTTCGGTCTGTTGTCGGTGACCGGAGTGTGGCGCAGTTCG
>JBKCTR010000286.1:0-7838 GCA_046318755.1 Planctomycetaceae bacterium | reverse complement strand
TAGTTTTGGTGGTTGGTCCGGCGTGGTGGCAGAGTTTGGTTTGAGCGGCCCGCGCATGCCTTTCGGGGCTGGGCCGCTCTCGTCTATTTGACCAGCCAGTCCCCTCGGTCTCTCTGCACCGGCTCTCTTCACCAACTCTCTGCACCGTCTCGACCCCGGGACGCCACCGCTGCGGGAGACGGCTCAAGCCCACACCCGTTGCGGGGCACCGCAAGGTTTGCCCAAACGTTCGATTGAGGAAAATCGTCTGGCAGGCTTGAGCCCGGCCAGAACGACCATTGTTTTTTGCCAGCCGGGCCCCCGCTGTGGGATAGGCTCTCACCAGAGAGGTCTTTGTCCTGGCTTGAATGGTCTCCATGTTCGGTCGTGTGATCTCAGAAAGCGAGCGCTGCGCTCGGATCCGCACAGCCGGGGAACATCGCCGACTGCTGTGGGTGCTCTGCGTCTTCGCCTGCCCGGGCTGTGCGCTGCCAGGCGGGGCACGATCGGCAGTGAACAGTCCCTCGCGCGCCCCGATGGTGGTCAACTCCACCTCGACGGGAGCGGCAGTCAGCCGACAAACCTCCCCTCCGCAGGCTTTCACCCCCGTGCGTGCGAACGCGCATCCCGGCACCCAAACGATCCGCCCCACAGCCGATCTGGGCTCCACCGCGGAGGTCGAGGCCGAGTTTCTGCCGCCTCAGACGCCTGAGGTTTCCCGTGGTTCCGTCCCCCTCTCCGCTCCCCCCTCCGACGCGCACTTCGCCGAGGTTCCGGGAGGCTACTGGATCGTGTCCAGCCGACAGGCCCGCGTGTCGCCGCAAGACATCGACGCCAGCCGCGAATTGGTCTACCTCTATCGCACCCCCCAAACCATGCGGGCGTTTCCCCGCGAGGTGTTTCTTCAGACACTGCGGCCCGATCGACCGACCTGCATCACCATCCACGGCAGCTACAACTACTGGCCTGATGTGCTGAGCGAGAGTGTGCACGCGCTGCGCTGGGTCAATCAGGCAGCCCAGGGATGCGAGGTGCAGTTTGTGTATTTCTCGTGGCCGGCCGACGGGTATGCCCATCTGGTGTTTCCACTGGAGCTGGTCGCGATGGGTCGCCGGGCCTCGCGGCACTCGCTGTACCTGGCCAACCTGCTGACCCAGTTTCCGGCCGAGCAGCCAATCTGCCTGGTGGGACACAGCCACGGGGCCCGCTGCTCGGTCGCAGCCCTGCATGCGTTGGGGGGTGGTTCGCTCGAAGATGGTTCGCGTCTCGCGCCGGGACTCGGGGTCCCCCGCCGCATGAATGCCGTGCTGTTGGCGGCGGCGGTCGAGCATGATTGGCTGAATCCAGGCGAACGATATGGAGCGGCGTTGCCGGTGACCGAGCAGTTGCTGGTCATGCAAAACGAGCGGGACGGTTGGTTGCGAGCCTACCCGCTCAAAGATCTGCTGGGAAACCGTCAGGCCCTGGGGAGGGCTGGGTTCCAGGAAGGAGACACGCTGCGGATGAGTGATCAGATCGGCAAGGTTTCGGTCCTCGACGCCAGTCCGTTCGCCGGGAGATCGCATGATTTTCGCGCCTTCCACTCCCGGGCGGAATTGGCCGCGGCGATGACCCCCTTCATCCTGTTCCGTTCCGAGGGTGAGCCGCCGCTGGATGCACGACGCGAGATCTCCAGTCGGCCGTCTCCCGCGCGCACAACGGTCTCTCCGCTCAACGCGCGTGATGTGTCTCGAGGCAACGGCCTCGCTCCACCCGACCCGAACGCGACGCGGCAAACCAACTCTTTCCCCGTGTCGGGCACGGCGGCCAGTGCCGCGCGGGCCCGAGGAATGCCCCCGGGCGGCGCATCGCCGCGGCGACCGGCACGCAATCCATTGCCGAACACTCTGCCGGCCCCCAGGTAAGCCATTGGTGTTGGGTCAGCCCGCGCTGTTGGGTCGGCCCAGAGGGTTGATTCGCTTAGACCGACTCGGCCGCAGGTGAGAGAGCACCGGCCGAATCGCTCTCTCTTCGCAGATCGCAACCTCGCCGGCACGACAGTGCCGCGTGCCGAATGATTTCCCCGCACCAGAGGTTGAGCGAGGTCTCGGATCGTCGCCGTACCCGAGACGTGAGAATCCCGTTTGACTCCTATCAGGATGTCGGGTTGAGCCCCGCGCTGGCCGCAGTAGGGCAGGCCAAGTCACCGTTCCGCGTGTTATTCCAGGAACCGGTCAAAGAGGACTTCCGTCCCGGGATACGATTTGTTAGTGTTCGCCGAGGCGTTTGAATCGCCCCAGTCCGTCTTTTTTTCCACGATCGGCAAGACAGATGTGTGAGATGGATTCGTCGAACGAATCTGCGAGTCCCACATCCGTCGGCAAGGAGGCCAAGTGAGCTCCGGTCAGTCACAGAAGCAGCGAGCGCCGCACAAGCCGACGCTGTCTGTCCAAATTCGCTGGATGATCCGTCGTGACATGGCGGAGGTGCTCGACATTGAGCGAGACAGCTTCGAATTCAATTGGACCGAAGAGGATTTTCTGACCTGTCTGCGGCAGCGCAACTGCATCGGCATGGTGGCGGAGAATGAAGGACGGGTGTGCGGTTTCATGATTTATGAACTGCACAAGACTCGGCTGCACATTTTGAACTTCGCTGTCGAACCGGGGCGCCGCCGGCTGGGCATTGGTGCCCAGATGGTTGAGAAGCTGATCAACAAGCTGTCTCAACAGCGTCGGCATGAGATTGTGCTGGAAGTGCGCGAGACGAATCTGTCCGCGCAGTTGTTCTTCCAGACCCAGGGCTTTCGGGCCATTCAGGTCTTGCGGAATCATTACCACGATTCCGCCGAAGACGCGTACTTGATGCAGTACCGGATGGAGGTCGAAGAACTGACCCCCACTTCGGACCCTGTCAACCGTATCGCCAGCCTGTGATGTCGTGTCGGGTTGGACAGACTTTGCTCAGCAGACGCTGACGGAGTTGTTCCCCCGCAGCCCGTGCCCCCTCGGCAACCTAACGCCGCCACCCCGCTGATGCGACGTCTGACGTCGAAGCCGCGGGGTGCTGGCGCGTCCGGATGCCCGCTGCCCGATCGCCCTCCTGCCCGGTCGGCCTCCTGCCCGGTGGGCCTCCTGCCCGGTGGGCCTCCTGCCCGGGCGGCCTCCTGCCCCCATGGCTCATGTTGGATCCATCGCTCACGTCGAAGTCGGGCAGACGGAATTGACGTTCAGAAGGCGCACCAGGGGCCCACGGAGATGATCCGCGACCTGGTGCACGCTCGTTGTCCCACGATCCCAGCCGCCTCTCCACCCCCGGTGTCGAGATGTCGTCACTCCCCTTGCGACTGCTGGTACTTGGTGCTCATCCCGACGATGCCGAGTTTCACGCGGGCGGCCTCATCCTCCAGTACACCCGCGCGGGGCACGTGGTGAAGCTGGTCTCGGCCACCGACGGCGGGGCCGGTCACCAGACTCTTTCGGGCCCCCCCTTGACCGAGATTCGGTCCCGCGAAGCGCAGGCGGCCGCCCAAGAGGTGGGAGCGACCGCCGAATTGTGGCCCTTTCCCGATGGTCGCCTGGAGCCCACTCTGGAATTGCGTGAGCGGGTCATCCGCGAAATCCGCACGTTCCGCCCCGACCTCGTGCTGACCCATCGCACGTGCGATTATCATCCCGATCATCGGGCGATCGGTCAGGCCGTGCAGGATGCCTCGTACCTGGTCACCGTGCCGTCGATCTGCCCCGACGCCCCCATCCTCCGCCGCGACCCCGTGGTGGCGACCATGAACGACCGGTTCACACGCCCCACCTCGATGCGGGCCGATGTCATCCTCGACATTTCCACCGACCTGGCCGCCATCACCCGGATGTGTGCCTGCCACGCCTCGCAGTTCTTCGACTGGCTTCCCTTCAATCAACAGCAACTGGACGCGGTCCCGAGCGGTGCGGCGGACCGACTCGCCTGGTTGGCGGACCAGTTGCGAGTCCACCTGCGCACCTATGCCGAGCGATTTCGTGCCGAACTGATCGCGACGTATGGTCCCCAACGGGGAGCGGCCGCGGAATTGGCCGAGGCGTTTGAAATCAGCGAATACGCCGCCCCCCTCGACCCCGCCGCCCGCCGCCGCCTGTTCTGGTTTCTCCCCGAGGCCGCCACCCCATGAGTGGCTCTCCGTACGAGTCTGCCGTGGGACATTCAGGGCTCGAACCGCCCGCCCCGTGCGGTGTGGCGTTCAAGGAATGGGCGGCGGTCTGTCTGGCCCTGGAGGCGGGGGAACAGATCCTGATCCTGCGGAAGGGGGGCCTGCATGAGGGGGCCGCCGGTTTTCGCGTGGCCCATCGCCGCTTCTGGCTGTATCCCACACGGTTCCACGAAGAGGCCGCGCATCTCAGCCCGAACGCCGCGAAGTGGCTCGCCCCCGCCCAAGATCTGGCTCCCCCCGCAGGAGAACTCTGGTTGCGGTGTCTGGTTGAGGTCACCGACGTGGTCGCGCTGCCCCACGGGACCGGGCTCGAACGCCTCGCAGCCTGGCACGGCTGGTCAGCCGAGACCGTGCGCAGCCGGTTTGAATACCGCGAGCCCGGCTTGTTTGCGTTGGTGGTGCGGGGCTGGGTGCGACCCACGGCGTGGATCGTCCCCGAGACGACTGCGATGGCCGGTTGCCGGTCCTGGGTCGACCTGCCAACCCCCTTCCCGACGACTGATCTCCGCCCGGCACTTCCTCATGAGGAATTTGAAATCCGGCGGCAAGCGCTGTGTGCCGAACTGCGGCAGGCCCAGGCTGGCTGAGTCGGCTTCATTCCATCTCCGCGTCAGACTCCCCCGCGGGGGCGAGGACCGTCAGCGCGGGGGGGGAACGGGCTGCTGCCGTTCGATCAGTCGGGCGGCCCGGCGCCAACTTGCGGCCTGCGGAATGCGGCCCAGTTTCTCGGCCAGTTCGGCCAACTCCAACCGCAGCGGAATGTCGTCGGGACGGTCTCCCGCCTGGGTGTTGAGTTCGCTGTAGCGGTCGGCCAGACGGTCGAGCTCGGCGAACCGTTCCCGGGCCGCATCGGCCTCGGCGGTCTCTCCCAGGGCCGACCAGGCCTGCGCCAATTGAAACTGGAAGTCCCGATCGAGAGGATTCTCGGCCACCCCCGCCTGCATGGCGGCCAGGGCCTCGCGCGGCTCGGACCTCTGCAGCGACAAACGGGCCGTCGCCAACCGCACCGTCCGGTCGGCCGGGCCCAATTTTTGGGCCTCAGCCAGTGCCGCGCGTGATTCTTCCTCGCGCCCCAGGGCAGCCAGCACTTCCGCCCGCCAGGCGGCGGTGACCGGCCCGGGGTTTGCCTGGTCGAAGAATTCGAGTGCCCCTTCGAAATCGTGCTGCTGGAACAGACACTGCCCCAGATCGAAGCAAATCTGTTTGCGGATCTCGGCCTCTGGTTCGCAGTCGAGGGCGTTCCGCAGGAATCGCACGGCCTGGGGAATCAGCCCAAAGTCGAAGGAATGGCGTCCCAGTTCGGTCCAGGCGCGAACCTGCTGCGAATCGAGTCGGGTGATCTGCTCCAATTCAGACATCGCACGAGTAATGGCACCGCGCTGGTACCAGTACTGTGCGAGGGCATAGCGGGCTTTCAGAGACCGCGAATCGTGCTTCAGCAGTTCCTGGTACACCTGGGCGGCATCCGGCCCCTTCCCCGCGGCTTCCAGGGTCTGCGCCAGAGTCATCAGCAAAGGGACCCGGCTCACTTCACCCGGTTGAAAGGTGGCCAGACGTTGCAGGGCTTCGTCAGTGCGCCCCTGGGCCGTGGCCAGGGCCCCCTCAAACAACGGCCCCAAGCCGCGGACCCGGGGATTTCGGCGGGCCAGCTCGACCAGCGGCTGCAACTGGGCCTCGTCGAGCACCCCTGCCGCCAACTGCTCGAGTCCCGCCGCCACCTGCCGTTCGGGAGTGGGGGAATCTTGCCACCAGCCCCGCCCCAACCACGCGAGGGCCAACAACCCGCAACCCAGCCCGGCCAACCACCCTCCCCAGTGGGGGCGATGGGCAGCCGCCGGAGGGGTGCCGACGGGCGGAGTCTCGGGCGAATCCACTGCGAACTTCACGAGGCGTCGAGAGGGAAGGCGGGCGAAGGGCTGAGTGCTGGCGAACCAACTTCGATTTTACGGTAAGTCGCTGCTGCTGCGGAGTGGGAAGTGACCGACTTCCAAAACTCCTCGGCTGGCTCGTGGCACCGGGGGGGACTGATCTACCATAGGAAGAGTGCCGCAGCCCATCCCGGGACCGGGACGCGCGGGGGCCCCACGGAACACACAATGACAGCGACTGCGAATTCTCGTGGATTGAAGATCGGCCTGCTGCTGGCGGCACTGATCGCGGTGGGTGCTGGAGTCTGGGCCTGGCCGCAGATTCGGCTGTCGCGCACACTCGCGGCCGCCCGCCAGTCGCTCGAAGAGCGCGACTACCCGGCGGCCCTCGCGGCCTTGCAACGGGCCGAGGCGCTGGATTCGACCCGGGGCGAAACGGCGCTGCTGTTGGCGCGGACCTACCGTCACCTCGGCCAATGGGATGAATTGCAGCAGTGGTTGGCCCGGGCCCGGGTTTTGGGCTATCAGCCGCGGCGAATCGAGCTGGAGAAACTGCTGTTGCAGGCTCAAAACGGGCGGATGAAAGATGCCGCTCCCCACCTGCCCCGCCTGTTGACCGAATTTTCCGAGACCGACGGTGCCGAGATTTGCGAAGCCTACGTCAGCGGCTACTTCGCGAATTACAACTTTGCCGAGGGACTGCGTCTGGCCGAGGTCTGGCAGCAGGATTTTCCCCGTGATCCCCAGCCCTTTTTCAGCCTGGGTTTGTACGAGGCGCATGCGGGGAGCGACAAGAAGGCGGTCGAAGCCTTTCGAAAGGCCCTGGAGTTGGCTCCCCGGCGGGACGACATCCGCCGCTACCTGGCCGAGGCTCTGGTCGACGAGGAACAGTACGAAGAAGCCGAGCGGCATGTCCAGGAATTGCTGCGGCGGAATCCGAACGACACCGACATGGCCACCGCCCTGGGGCATTGCCTGCTCGAAAAGGGAGATGTGAAGGGGGCCCGCCAGCAATTGCAACAGGTGTTGCAGAAGGATCCCCAGGGCTATGCCCCCCGCATGATGATGGCCCAGATCGAACTGAAAGATCAGCAACCCGCCTCGGCAATCGACTGGCTGGAACCGTTGGTCCGCGAGCGGCCCAAGGAGTATCGGCTGCGGTTCTTGTACGCGACGGCGCTGCAGCAAGCCGGACGCGGCGACGAGGCGGCCGACCACCTCGAGTTTGTAGGACGCGCGCAGGCGGCGTTGGGCCGCGCCCGCAACCTGATGGACCAGGCGAAGGAAGACCCCAGCGACATCGCCTCGCGGTTGGAGATTGGCCAGACACTGCTGAAATACGATTCTCCCGACGATGGGGCGTCGTGGCTGCGAAATGTTCTGGAACTGGATCCGCGGAATGCCGAAGCGCACCGCAGTCTGGCCGACTACTACGCCGCGAAGCAGGACGAACAGCGGGCCGCCTTCCACCAGCGGCAGGCCGAGGCCGCCGCCGCTTCGGCCTCGGGCAACCCAGGCTCTGGAAGTCCTGCGGCTGGTGCCTCCGACGCAAGCCCCGTCCCGTCCAGAGCCGAGTGATTCCGGTGGGGTTATCGCCTGCGGTCAGGCGGCTCAGTGGCGAGCGAGAGGTACGCGTCCCTGTCACGCCGTCGGCGGTGCCCCGGGGGGAAATGGCTCCAGCGGATCGGCAGTTGACCGCCGCACGTCGCGAATCACCACCAGAAACGCGATGTAATCGTAGAGGGCGTGGGTCGCGATGGGAGTCCACAGGGTCCCCGATGCCTCGGCCAGCCAGCCCAGGTACAGCC
>JBKCTR010000285.1:0-39733 GCA_046318755.1 Planctomycetaceae bacterium | reverse complement strand
TATCACCGGCAACAGCAGCATCAATCCCGACTCCACCACGGCGATCAGAAACAGCACCAGCAGCCAGACCCGCAGGGGATGCCCTGCATTCCACTCGTACCGGCTCTTCACCATGGAGGGGGTGGCATTTCGCAGGGGCATCGCCGTGGCACTCCTGAAAGAATTGGTCGGGTTGCCCCACAGGGGTCTTGCCGATAGGGGACTCTCTCGCGGAAGCGGGTGGGCCGTCGAAAAAAGCTGTCTGCCATCCGAGTCTGCTGCAGGTGGCCCTGCGGCATTCCCGGGGTTTCCGCTTAGGGCAGGTTGACCTGCCACGACACGCCAAACCGGTCATTGCACCAGCCGAATTTCCTGCTGAATCCATAGTTCCCCGGCGGCATCATCGTAAAGCCTCCCGCCGACAAACCATTGAAACACCGCTCGAATTCCTGTTCATCTTCGCAGTCGATAAACAGCGAGACGGCCGGCGTGAACCCGAAGTCGTGTTTCACCGGCGAATCGAACGCCCGCACTTCATGTCTGCCCAGCCGCAGCCGGGCTCCCTGAACCTTCCCCTCGGAGCCGGGTTGTTCCGGGCCGAAGTACTTGATCTCCAGCAATTCGGTCTGTGGAATCACGTCGACGTAATACCGAACGGCTTCTTCGGCCTGTCCAGAGAACATCAGCATGGTGAACACGTTCTGGGGCATGGGGCTGGCTCTTGGAATGGAGTCTGGGGCCGGGGCAATCGGGACCCTTGGAAAATCGGAGGCCGAGGAACAGGGGCTCGGCCCAGCCGGGGACTGGGGGCGAGGGCCCCCCACAGTCGGCCCGGCGATCCGTTGACCCTTCTCCAGTCACGCCCGACCGCTGCCAACCGTCGCGAAGCGGAACGGTTCGAGGTCGAACATGTCGCGCGGTTGCCGCGACACATTCACCAGCAGCCCCAGTGCGAATCCGGTGAACAACAGACTGGAGCCACCATAGCTCATGAGGGGGAGGGTAATTCCCGTCACCGGCAGCAGCCCAACGGTCATTCCCGTGTTGATGATGCATTGGGCCGACAGCAGGGCGACCACCCCCACCGCCAGCAGCCGGGCGAACCCGTTCCGCGTCCCGGCCGCGATCCAGAGACCCCGCAGGAACAACAGGGAGTAGAGTGTGAGCGCGCCCAGCGTTCCTGGCAGGCCGAAGCGTTCCCCCACCATGCAGATCACAAAGTCGGTGCGGCAGGCGGGCAGGTAGTAGGCCGCCGGATCATCGACGCGGGTTCCCTCGATCTGGCTGCCCCACATGCCCCCCAGGGCCAGCACCTGCTTCGACTGGTGCAGATGGAAACCGTCGGCCTTTCCCACGGTGGGGGCCCGGCCATCCCGTTGTTGGAACACCGCCGTGATGCGCGACCGCTGTTCGGCCGAGATGGCCTGCCAAAACAATGGCAAGATGGCCACACCCAACGCCGCGACCAATCCCAGGTGCCACAGCCGCGCCCCCGCCGCCACCAGCATGGCAAACAGCACCGGCAGAAACAGCAGGGAGGTTCCCAGGTCGGGTTCCTTCAGGATCAGTCCCAACGGCAGCAGGGTGATGCCAAACGGCACCACCAACCCCCACAACCGCCGATGGCTGTGACGGTGTTCGAGATAGCGGGCCAACGTGAGGATAAAGGCGATTTTCGCCAATTCCGAGGGCTGGAAATACAGCACCCCCAGGGGGATCCACCGCCGCGATCCCCACCGGGCCGGGAAGAAGTAGACCAGCACCAACAAGATCACCGCGACCCCGAAGGCTGGCCAGGCACCGCGCCGCAGCCAGTCGAGGGGAGTCTGTGAACCCAGCCACATCGCACACCCCGCCAGGATCAGCCAGACTCCCTGCTTGCCATGGAACGCACCGGCCTGAGACAGTTCGTCACCCCGCTCGATTCCCAGCCAGCCCAGAATGGCTATGGCCGCGGCCAAGACCACCAGGGAAATGGGCCAACCTCCGTCGGAACGGGTCGAGTTCCGCCACGCCTCCATGCGTCTTGATCTCCCAACTTGAAACAGAGGACTTCCGGAGCCCCGGCGTGTGGGGCGCTTGAGGGCCGGGCTCGACCGATCTCGCTCTGCCGGACTGCGATCGAGCGGTCTCAGCGGAGGCGATCCTACTTCCCGATCGACAATTGCCCTAGAGGGATTGGACGGGAGCACGGGACCGTGGGGCGGCCTGTGGATTGTCCCAAGGTCTCCAGACTTCCCATTTTCAGTTTCGGAAGTACCGGTTTTATGAACCCTTCCTCGGCCCAGAGCTGTCGGCCTGGGAAGCAGCTCAGGCGGTCACCGCCCCAGGCAGTGAAGTGGCAGCCGCTTCGGTTTCGTTGGGGAAGTGGCACCGCACGAGGTGCCGGGCGTTCGACTCGAGCGGCACCAGGTCTGGAACCTGGGAGCGGCAGCTCTCGGGACGCCCCAATTTTTGATAGAGCTGGCACCGCGGATGGAAGGGGCAGCCGGGAGGGAGATTGATGGGTGAGGGGACGGCATCGTCACCGGCAGCCGAGGCTGCCGCCTGGATGCGCCGCCCTCGCTGCCGGGGATCGGGAATGGGAATGGCCGCCAGCAACAGCCGGGTGTAGGGATGCCGGGGATGTTCGTAGAGTGCCTCGGTGGGGGCCTGCTCAACAATGCGGCCGAGGTACATGACCGCCACGGAGGTCGAGATGTGACGCACGACGCCGAGGTCATGGCTGATCATGAGGTAGCTCAGCCCTCGTTCGCGCTGCAGATCCTGCAACAGGTTGACGATTTGTGCGCGAATGCTCACGTCGAGGGCGCTGGTGGGTTCATCGCAGACGATGAACGATGGCTCGAGGGCCAGGGCGCGCGCGATGCCGATGCGTTGCCGTTGGCCCCCGGAGAACTCGTGCGGATAGCGTCCCGCGGCCTCGGGCCGCAGGCCCACCTGCTTGAGGAGTTGGGCCACGCGGTGCTGCCGTTCCGAGCCTCTCAGCGAGGTATGCACCGCCAACGGTTCCGCGATGATCTGCTCGATGGTCATGCGGGGGTTCAGGGAGCCGTAGGGATCCTGGAAGATGAGCTGCATTTCCCGCCGGGCCCGGCGCAGCTCTCCCCCCGACAACGCCAGCAGGTCGCGGCCGCCACACAGCACCTGGCCCCCGGTGGCGGGGGTGAGCCGCAGCAGGGTGCGGCCCACCGTGGTTTTTCCGCAGCCACTCTCTCCCACGAGCCCGAGGGTTTCGCCCAGTGCGAGTTCGAAACTGACACCATCGACCGCGCGGACCCATTCCTTGACCCGCCCCAAGAGGCCCGCCCGGATGGGGAAATACTTCTTCAGGTCAACGACCGACAGCAGGGGCGCAGACATTCAATTCCTCGTGTTTCCAGCAGGCCACGGCATGGTCGGTGTTGAGCGCGGTCAGCACGGGGGGCTGCAGGCATTCGGGACCTGCGTGGGGGCAGCGCTCCCGAAATCGGCAGCCCTCGGGGAAGTGCGTGGCCGCCGGCACCGAACCCTCGATGGCCTGCAGCCGCTGTTCCTTCTTGTCGACCCGGGGCAGGCTGGCGAACAAACCGCGGGTGTAGGGGTGCCGGGGGTTCCCGAACAGTTCGTGGACGCTGGCCCGCTCGATGACCTGCCCGGCGTACATCACCACCACCTGGTCGGCCAGTTCGGCCACCACTCCCAGGTCGTGGGTGATCAACAGAATGGCCATCCCCCGCTCGGCCTGCATCTGGCGCAGCAGGTCGAGAATGCGAGCCTGGATGGTGACGTCGACGGCGGTGGTGGGTTCGTCGGCAATCAGCAGTTGCGGATTGCACGACAGCGCCATGGCAATCATCACGCGCTGTTTCATGCCCCCCGAGAGTTCGTGAGGGTATTGGTCGATCCGTCGTTCGGGATCATTGACCCGCACCGCTTTCAGCGAGTCGAGCACCGCCTGCCGGAGGGCGGGCTTGGGAATCTCGCGGTGAAGGGAAATGGCCTCGGCAATCTGGTCGCCGACGGTGAAGACCGGGTTCAGGCTGGTGCCTGGTTCCTGGAAGATCATGCCGATCCGTCCGCCGCGGATCCGCCGCAGTTCTTCTCGCGACAACCGCAGCAGATCGGTCCCGTCGAACCGGATGGAGCCCGAGACAAACTCTCCCGGCGGGCGGGGAATGAGCTGGAGGATGCTGAGGGCGGTGACGGTCTTGCCGCAACCGCTTTCCCCCACGACGGCGAGGGTCTGCCCCGCCTCGATGGAAAAACTGATTCCATCCACCGCCTTGGCAGGTCCGGCCGCCGTGTGGAACCAGGTCCGCAGGTTGTCGACTTCCAGGATCGGAGGCATGTCTGATGGGGGGAGGTCGGAGGTACCCTTCGCCGCCCCCGAACCCAAGGAGGCGGGCCGGGAGGTGGAGCGGTGGCGAGCATATCAGGCCCTGACCCAACCGGGCCACCGCAAATCGCAGTGAATCGGCGGCTGGTTGTTGACACTTTGCCCAGCCCCGGCGGACAATTCTCCCATGCCCTCTTCAAACTCTCCCCAGGACCGCCCCGACCGCCGTCCCGATCGTCCCCGTCGTCCGGCTGGCAAGTCTGGCGGCTCCTCCGCCTCTGGCAAGAACCGTGCTGCGCCACGGAAGTCACCCGGTCGGTCACCGGGTCCCCGGCCCAAACGGCCTGCGGCGCGGGGTTTGCTGCGCCTGCGGCGTCTCGACGCCAACCGGTTTGCACTGCAGGTGCCGGTGTGTGCCCTCGAGCGGGCCGAAGACCTCGAGGAGGTGCATGAGATGATCGCCCAGGACGAGCTCGACATTGCCCGGGACGAACTGCTGTACCTCGTGGCCGACTGCCGGGCGTTCCTCTCGGCCCACAACCTGCTGGGAGAGTTGGCCCTGCGGGACGAAGACATTCCCCTGGCCCGGGGCCATTACGGTTTTGCCTACGAAGTGGGGCTCGACAGTCTGCCTCCCGGCTTTCGGGGGACGCTGCCGACACAGCGTGATTACAACGGGGAATTTTTCCTGGCGGGACGGGGTTTGGCCCGCTGTCTGATCGCCCGTGGGCAACGGGCCGAAGGTCGGGCCGTGCTGCAGAACCTGCAAAAGCTCGATCCCCGCAATACCGACGTCCGCGATCTGCTGGCCGAACTGGACGAGCAAGAGCGGCTGGGGCTGGCCTCGCCTGCACTGCCGATTCTCGATGACCCGGCCGCTGATGAAGATGAAGACGATGATGACTGACGCGAATTCGAATCCCTTGCCCGTGATCGTTGGGGGGTCCGCTTCCCCGGAACCTCTGGGGGACCGGCGTCTGCTGAACGACCTGACCCGTCGCGAGCTCGAGGCGTGGTGCGTCGCGCAGGGGGCGCAGAAATTCCGGGCCGACCAGATCCGCCGCTGGATCTTCGGCAAGCGGGTCAACGATTTTGAGGCGATGACCGATGTGCCGGCCCCGCTGCGGCGGCAGTTGGCCGAACAGTTTGTGATCTTCTCGTCGCGGATTGCCCGTCGGCAGACGTCGCAGCTCGATGGCACCGAAAAGCTGCTGCTGCGGCTGCACGATGGCGAGCACATCGAATGCGTGCTGATGAAGGAGGACGACCGCCGCACAATCTGCCTGAGCACCCAGGTGGGGTGCGCGATGGGCTGCGTGTTCTGCGCCAGTGGTTTGCAGGGGTTCACCCGCAATCTCTCGACGGGGGAAATTCTCGAGCAGGTGCTGCACCTCGACCGGCTGCTGCCGCCGCTGGAACGAATCACCAATGTCGTTGTGATGGGGATGGGGGAACCGCTGGCCAACCTGCCCAACCTGCTGCGGGCGCTCGAGTCGCTCGAAGAGAAGGGGGGGTTGGGGATGTCGACTCGTCGGATCACCATCTCGACCGTCGGTTTGCCCGAGAAAATCCGCGAACTGGCCAAGGTCGACAAGTCGTACAATCTGGCCGTGTCGCTGCATGCCCCCACCGAGACGCTGCGGTCGGAGCTGGTCCCGATGAATGCCAAGGTGGGCCTCGAGCGGGTGCTGGAGGCGGCCGACGAGTACTTTGAACTGACCGGCCGACGGGTGACCTACGAGTACTGCGTGCTGCGCGACCGGAACGACTCGGCCGCCGAGGCACGGCAACTGGTCGCCTTGCTGCGGGGCCGGAACGCCCATGTGAATCTCATTCCCATGAACATGGTCAGCGGGCTTCCCTACACCGATCCGTTCGCCGAACGGGTGCGCGAGTTCACCCAGATTCTCGAGCAGGGGGGCGTCACAACCACCGTCCGCAAGCGCAAGGGGGCCGACATCGACGCCGCCTGCGGTCAATTGCGGCTGCGGGCGGAAGCCGGGGCCTGACCCGGCCGACGGGAAATCCAGAGACGCCTGCCACACGGGCATGGTCTCGAGTCCGTGAGGGGCGGTTGCCCTCCGTGGCGCGACGAACCATAATCCGCGCGATGGATCGGTGGGGCTTCCTGTGTCTCCCTTCGAGGATGTGTGCTGTATGTGCTGCCCGATGACTGCTCGGCGTCGCTGGCTTGGGGTTCTGTTGTTGGCTGGGGGGACCGCGCTCTGGAGCGCGGCGGCTGCGGTGTCTTGGGCGGACGGTCCGGGAGACAACAACCCGGCCACCGTCCGGCGGGTTCCCACCCTGGGGGTCGAGGTCCCGGCCGAGGTGCGCACCGGTCTCGAGCAGGGCTTGGCCGAGTTGGGGAAGGCCATCGACGGTCTCCGCGGCAACACATCACCCCGGGTGAAGGAACTGCTGCCCGACGTCGAGATCTTCCACCGGGCGGTTTCCGATGCCCTCGAGTTCCGCGAATTCTTCAACGACAAGGAATTTGGCCCTGCCCGCGAGCTGCTGCAGCAGGGGCTCGAACGGGCCCGGCAACTCGCCTCGGGGCAGGCCCCCTGGACCGAGCAGACGGGACTGATTGTGCGGGGCTATGTCTCGAAGATTGATGGTTCAGTGCAACCCTACGGGTTGATTGTTCCCGAGTCGTATCAACCGAAAGGAACCCACCGGCACCGGCTGGATCTGTGGTTCCACGGCCGGGGAGAGACCCTCAGCGAGGTCAACTTCCTCGTGAGCCGGCAGAAAGACCGCGGGGTCTTCGCCCCGGCCGACGCGTTTGTGCTGCACCCGTATGGCCGGTACTGCAACGCGTTCAAATTCGCGGGGGAAATCGACGTGCTCGAAGCCCTGGCGCATGTCGAGAAGCACTATCGCATCGATGCCGACCGCATCGCCTCGCGGGGCTTCTCGATGGGAGGGGCTGCCTGCTGGCAGTTCGCCGTGCACTACCCCGATCGCTTTGTGGGGGCCACACCCGGGGCGGGTTTTTCGGAGACCCCCGAGTTTCTGCGGGTCTTCCAGAAGGAAACGCTGGATCCCAAGCCGTGGGAGAAGACCCTCTGGCACTGGTACGACTGCAATGATTGGGCGGTGAATCTGTGGCATTGCCCCACCATCGCCTACTCGGGAGAGAACGACAGCCAGAAGCAGGCGGCCGACATCATGGAAAAGGCCTTGGCCGACCTGGGAATCGAACTGGTGCACATCATTGGTCCGCAGACGGGGCATTCGTACCATCCAGCGGCCCGCGACGAGATCGAGCGGCGGTTCAATTCGATTGTCGCCCGCGGACGCGACCGCAATCCCGCGACGATCCACTTCACCACCTACACCCTGCGGTACAACCGGATGCACTGGGTGACTGTGGAGGGGCTCGACCAGCACTGGGTGAAGGCCCAGGTCGACGCCCACTGGCAGGCCAACAACAGCGTCGATCTGCAGACCAGCAACATCACCGCCCTGACATTGTCGTTCGCACCGGGGGAATGCCCGTTCGACATGAGCCAGCCGGTGTCGATCCAGATCGATGGGAAAGATGTGAAGGGGCCGCGCCCCCTGTCGGATCGTTCGTGGACCTGCCGCCTCGTGCGCGAGTCGGGAATCTGGAAGATTGGCGCTCTGCCGAACGGGCTGCGCAAGAAGCCTGGGCTGCAGGGGCCGATTGATGACGCCTTCATGGACGCGTTTGTCTTCGTGACGCCGACCGGAACGCCCCTCTCGGCCGAGGTCGACCGCTGGGCCCGGGGGGAACTCGACCGGGCCATGGAACATTGGCGGCGGCAGTTCCGGGGCCGCGCCCGCGTGGTGAAAGACACCGAGGTGACGGCCGAAGACATCGCGGGGAAGAACCTGGTGCTGTGGGGCGATCCGGGCTCCAACCGGGTGCTGGCCCAGATCGCCGACAAACTGCCGATCCGCTGGAACGCGGCAGGAATTGCCGCTGGGGACCGCCAATTCGCAGGAGCCAACCACGGCTTGATTCTCTGTGCACCCAACCCGCTCAATCCCGAGCGGTATGTCGTGCTCAACAGCGGATTCACCTACCGCGATTACGACTATCTCAACAATGCCCGGCAGGTGCCCCGGCTGCCCGATTGGGCGGTGATCGACATCACCACCCCGCCGGGCTCGCAGTATCCGGGCAAGGTGTCAGCGGCTGACTTCTTCGGTGAGCAGTGGCAACTGCAGCCGTCTCGCTGAGTTCCCATCCCGTCGCGGCTGGAACAAACTGAGGCCCGGATTTCGCGAGAAATCCGGGCCTCTTTTGTTCAGTCATGCCGTGGTCTTGAACTGTCACTGGCACCACGATTGACGGACGTGCTGGGCCCGCTGGAAGGTTGCCGGTCACACCGTCAAACCAGGCTCAGATCTTGACTGGCTTGTACCGCACCCGATGGGGACGGTCAGCCTCGATGCCGAGGCGTTCCCGGCGGTTGGTCTCGTAGGTTTGGTAGTTGCCTTCGCACCAGTAAACCTTGCTGTCTCCTTCGAAAGCCAGGATGTGGGTGGCGACGCGGTCGAGGAACCAGCGGTCGTGGCTGATGACCACGGCACACCCGGCGAAGTTGAGCAGGGCTTCTTCGAGGGCCCGCAGCGTTTCGACGTCGAGGTCGTTGGTCGGTTCGTCGAGCAGCAGCAGAGTGCCCCCCGAGCGCAGCATCTTGGCAAGGTGCACGCGGTTGCGCTCGCCCCCCGAGAGTTCCCCCACCAGTTTCTGCTGGTCGGGCCCCTTGAAGTTGAACCGTCCCACGTAGCTGCGCGAGTGGATCTTGACCTTGCCGATTTCGATGATGTCGAGCCCCCCCGAGATCTCCTGGTAGATGGTCTTCTTGGGGTCGAGGGCATCGCGCGATTGGTCGACGTACGAGGGGATGACGGTGTCGCCCACGCGCAGCGTGCCTTGGTCGGGTTGCTCCTGCCCCATGATCATGCGGAACAGGGTGGTTTTCCCGGCGCCGTTCGGACCAATCACTCCCACGATGCCGCCGCGGGGGAGGTTGAAGGTCATGTTCTCGAACAGCAGCCGGTCGCCGAACGCCTTCGAGACTCCTTCAGCCCGCACGACGAGGTCCCCCAGCGGGGCCCCCGAGGCAATCTGAATGTCGGGGGCGTCTTCGCGGGCGTCGTACTCCTGCGACAGCATCTGCTCGTAGCGTTCGAGGCGGGCCTTGTTCTTGGTGGCCCGCGCCTTGGGGTTCATGCGAACCCATTCCAGTTCCTTCTTGAGGGTCTTCTGCCGCTTCGACTCCTGCTTCTCTTCAATGGCCAGACGCGACTGTTTCTGCTCGAGCCACGAACTGTAGTTCCCCTCGAAGGGGTACCCCTTGCCCCGGTCGAGCTCGAGAATCCAGCCCGCCACATTGTCGAGGAAGTACCGGTCGTGGGTCACCGCCACCACGGTTCCCTTGAAATCGTGCAGGTAGCGTTCGAGCCACGAGACCGAGTCGGCGTCGAGATGGTTCGTGGGCTCGTCCAGCAACAGCATGTCGGGAGACCGCAGCACCAACTGGCACATCGCCACCCGCCGTTTCTCACCCCCCGAGAGGGTGCGGATCAGGGCGTCTCCCGGAGGCAGCCGCATGGCATCGCTGGCCATTTCCAGGGTGCGATCGAGTTCCCAGAGATTGTTGGCATCGATCTGGTCCTGGACCTTCGCCTGCTCGGCCAGCACGTCCTCCATCTCTTCGGGAGACAGATCTTCCCCCAGTTTCATGTTCAATTCGTTGTAGCGGTCGAGAATTGCCTGCGAGTGGGCGACCGCCTCCTGAACACACTGGTCGACCGTCCAATCGGGGTTCAGCCGTGGTTCCTGACGGAAATAGCCAATGTCGATTCCCTTGGCGGGGCGGGCGGTCCCCATGAAGTTGGTGTCGTCCCCCGACATGATCCGCAGCAGGGTGCTTTTGCCTGCGCCGTTGGCACCCAGCACTCCAATCTTGGCCCCGGGATAGAACGACAGCCAGATGTCCGAGAGCACTTCCTTTTGCTCATAGATCTTCGTCACCTGCTCCATGGTGTAGATGTACTGTTGACTCATCCGTTCTCGACTCCCTCTGTGGGTTGTGCCGTCCAGTGGGACAGCAACTGTTCAATATCCTCGCGTCGGGGCAGCGAAGGCTGGGCCCCTGCCCGGGTCACGCTGAGGGCCGCGGTAGCGGTGGCAAACCGGACGGCACTCCTCAGAGGCTGCCCCTCCGCCAAGGCCACTGCCAAAGCCCCGTTGAAGGCATCGCCCGCCGCAGTGGCATCGACCGCCTGAACGGCGGGTGCCGCCAGACGAAACTCCACATCCCCCACCACCAGGCAACCCGCGGGTCCCAACGTGGCGATCACCGTGCGACAGCCCCGATTTTTCAATTTTACGGCGGCCGCGCGCCAGCGGGAAGTGACGTCGGCCACGCTGGATGCCTGGGGACCCGTACCCGGGCGGGGAGTATGGACAGGCTCTTCCCCCCATTCCGCCCCTGCGAGTTGGCCGAGTTCCGTCTCATTCGGGGTCAGAATGTCGACCAACGACAGCAGGTTCCCGTCGAGAATCGCGAGGTCAGCCGGAGCGGGATTCAGAATGGTGATCAACCCCCGCTCCCGGGCCCACTCCAGTCCCCGGCGGACGGTTGGCAAGGGGATTTCCAGGCTGGTCAAAAAGACCCGCGCTCCCTCCAGCAGTTCGTCTGGCAGGGTGTTGACGTGGTCGGGTGTCAATTGAGAGTTCGCCCCCGAGGCGACGCTGATGAGGTTTTGGCCCTCGGCATCGACCAAAATCAGGGCAATCCCAGTGCTGGTTCCCGGGAATGTGGTCAACCCGGCCAGTTCCAGCCCCTCCTGGGCCAGTCCCGTGCGAGACTGCGTACCGAAGTTGTCATCCCCCACCCCGGCGACCAACGCGACCTTTCCGGTGGCCGCCCGTGCGGCCGCCACCGCCTGGTTGGCTCCCTTGCCCCCAGCCGCCTGCAGAAACTGTCCCCCCAGCACCGTTTCACCCGGATGGGGGAGCCGGGGTCCCCGAATGACAAGGTCCACGTTCACAGAACCTAAAACCACCGTGGCGACACTCATGCGAACCATCTGCGGCAGGGGGATTCGGACAGGACCGGGGACCAAACGGGGGGGACAAGTTGCTGGGGGGGCTGGGCCAGACTGGTGACGATGGCGACAAAATCGGCGAATCCCCGCCGTATCAATCGCCGATCATACACGAGCAGGAGTCTTCTGCGGGCCTGCGAAGGGCTGCGCGGGGGAGTCTGGCTGGCTGGCGGCCCCCCCCCACCGGTCCGTTTGTAACGTTGTGGCTCGAACGATTGCGCAGACTGGAGAATTCAGGGTGAGAATTCGTCTTGAAGCAAGTCTCGCGAATCGACTAAATTCCGGGCCCCTGTCACCCCAGACCTGATGGAACAGCCGTGCCTAACTTTGGCGACTGGATGCATACGACCTTCGGACCAGGATGGTTCGCGGGAATCAATGCCGGAGACTGGATGCGGCTCTTGGTCCGCGAACGGTTTGCGATTTCCCCGTCTTACTGGCCGCGGGCGGCGTTTGTGTCCGGCCTGAGTCTCGTCACCTCGGTGGTGCAGACGGTCGAAGATCTGGCGTACAAGAAGCGTCTGCAGCAGGTCGAAATCCAGCCCCCGCTGTTCGTGCTGGGGCATATGCGGTCGGGCACGACCCACCTGCACAACCTGCTGTCGCTCGACCATCGGTTTGGGCATCCCACGATGTTTGAGGTGAACTTCCCGCAGTCGTATCTGCTGGCGGAGCCGTATGCCTCGTGGATCATGCAGTTGACCATGCCCAGTTCTCGCCCGATGGACAACATGTCGATCGGGGCCGACTCGCCGCAGGAAGACGAGTGGGCGATGGTGGTGATGACCCAAAAATCCCCCTACATGGGATGGTCGTTTCCCCACAGCATCCGGAATTACGAGAAGTACTGGACACTGAACGACGCCACCCCGGCCGAGCGCGAGGAATGGCAGCAAAGCCTGCTCTACTTCTGCCGGAAGCTGCAGTGGACGCATAAGCGGCCCCTGGTCTTGAAATCTCCGGCGCACACGGCCCGGGTGCGGTGGTTGCTGCCGATCTTTCCCCAGGCGCGCTTTGTTCACGTGCACCGGAACCCCTACGAGGTGTTTCGGTCGACGCAGCGGTTGTGGCAGAAGATTCGGCCGTTCAGCCAATTGCAGCAACCGCGCGATCTGCACCTCGACGACGAGCGGATTTTCGCCTGCTACCGCGAGATGCACCACCAGTACTTCGCCGATCGAGACAGCATTCCGGACGGCCACCTCTGTGAAGTTCGATTTGAAGACCTGGAACGCCGCCCCCTGGTGACGTTGCAAAAAATCTACGAAGACCTGGGACTGCCCGATTTTTCTGAGGTCAAACCCCGGTTCGAGGAATATCTCGAACGGACCGCCGGCTACCAGAAGAACAAGCACAAGCCGCTCCCTCCCGATCAGATCCGCCGCATCAATTCCGAGTGGCGAGAGTCATTTGAAAACTGGGGGTACAGGATGGAAGAGCCTGTCGAGTCCGGTCATCCGGCCGCCGCAGGGCTGGAAGCCGAGGGCAGGCCTGCGGCGGCTTGAGAGTTCTCTCCCTTGCGGCCCACAAACAGATAGTACGGTGCCCGCCACAGGGGGACGTACGGAATCGGTGCCAGCCGCTCCTCCAGCCGCACCATCTCGAACCGTCTCCGCAGGTAGGGAATGTGGTCCCGACTGGGATGCACATTGTCGGTCGCGAACCAGACCGGCAACAGCGAGCGAGTGAACCACCCGTGCCGTGTCTCTGCCGGCTCGGGATACTTCCGCGACACGAAAAAGTCGACCACCGCAATCTGCCCCCCGGGGCGGAGGTTCTGATACGCCCGGTCAATGGCGGCGAACCAGTCGGGAATCATCGTCAGCGAATACGAGAACGTCACCAGGTCGACCGGTTGGTTGGCGGTATGGGTCGTGGCGTCTCCGCCGACCACCGCGACGTTCCGCCACCCCCGGCTCGCGACACGCCGGCGGCACTGCTCCAGCAGTGGTTCGCAGAGATCGACCACAGTCACGTCGGCACAGGTGTCGCGCCAGGGAGCGTGTTCGAGATTGGCTCCGGTCCCGCCCCCCATGTCGAGCCACCGGCTCCCGGGAGCCACCGCCAGCGAAGCCAGCAGTTCCTCGCGTCCGTGCAACAGGCGGCGGCGAAAATCGTCGTAGTCGGAGGCCTGACCGGCGTAGAAGCTCGCCAGCCGCTCGGCATGCGTCTCACCCCGGACCGGTGCCAGTGCCAGGTGCCACAACACGCGCAGATCCCGCCCCATCGACATCAGAGACCCTCTTTCACGCCTGCAGATGCGCGATGCTGAATGACCCGTAGGTGTGCACCCGATCCAGCGGATGCAGCCGGTTCGCCAGGTCGCGGTCATACCGCAGCAGGTCTCCCACCCGGGTCGGGCACCCATCCCGCTGCACAATCACAGGATCGACAAACGCCGTCTCTGTCCCCCCCGACCGCCACAAGAACCGGGCGTTGGGGGCTGCCCGCTCGAGCAGTTGCTGCCACTCGGCCTGCAGCAGGTCTTGCCGCCAGGCGCTCATCCAGTCCATGTGGTCCAGCAGCACGAATCGGTCGACCGGGGCCGTCTGTTCCTTCAAAAACCCGGCCACCGAGTTGGTGTGGACCCGCACCCGATCAGCCAGACCAGCCTTGAGCCGGGAGAAATTCTGCGGACGCAGGTATTCGGGACAGCAGTCGTGCGTGTAGTGCCCGGTCAGGTAGACCCGCCAGAAGTAGTTGTCGTGCAGGGGCAGCCGGGTGAAGACCGTCTCGACACAGTCTTCAATGAACCCGGCGATTCCCTGCTCGTGATACCGCTCGACCTGTTGCCGCTGCGCCCGCGGCACTCCCAGCAACGAGAGGGTGGTGTCGCGGGCCACCATCCACTTCACGGGGCGGCTCCACAACACGGGCTTGATCTCGCGCAGGTAGATCTCTTCCTGCTGCTCGACCGACTGGGCGGAAAGCAGCCGCTCGACCTGGTCGCGGATTCCCAGCACGCGGTCGGCGAACTGGTTGGCCTTGCGGGCGAAGTAACCTGCCGTCCCTCGGAAATAGAACGAAGAACGTCCCGGGCCCCGGCGGAAAAACTCGATGTGCTTGTCCCAATAGCGGCGGGCAAACCCCTCCAGCCTGGGACGCAGTGCGTCGTGGTACAGCTCGCGGTGATGCACGGCCGAGCCGTGGCCAAACAGGCTGAAGAAATCGGTGTGGTCGAGGGCGGCAATCCCGGCGAGCTTGAGCTGCAACAGGGCGTTTTGACGGGGGTTCACATCCACACAGTGCACCACCCGCGGTTCCTGCAGCGCATAGTCGAGCGCGTTGCACCCCGCCGAGGTGATCACCAGCACGGCGTGGTCGGGCCCCAGTTCCAGGGCCTCGCGGTCAATCCGGGGGTCTTCCCAGCAGGTGTTGTAGACCAGGTTGCGGCCATGCACCCATTGGAAGCAGGCGTTGCTGAGGCGGTCGGGAATTCGCATGCGATCGGGTCCTGGAAGAGCTCGGCAAGTCGGGGGAGATCAGCGCTGTTACGAAGGGGAGAGCTCCTTGGCCGAACCGGGTCCCACTGACACGGGAGCAGGACCACTCACTCCACTCTCCAACACCTCGCGAATGTTTGCAAGCTCGCCCGTGGGACGGCGTGCGCCGCGGAAAACCCCGGAGTGTTCCCGCACCCTTCCATGCCAGGGACGATGGAGCAACTCCAGTGTGCCATCCCCATGCTCGACCAGTGCCGTGCAGCTCTCAACCCAGTCGCCGGTGTTGTAATAGTCGACGCCTTCCCGCCGGCTGATCCGCGGTGTGTGGATGTGCCCGCAGACGACACCGGCGCAGCCCCGGTCGGCCGCATGCTGGGTGATGAGCGTCTCGAAGTTGCTGACGAAGCTGGTCGCTTGCTTGACCCGCCGCTTGATCGCTGCCGACAGGGACCAGTACTCCTTTCCCAGCCGGCGCCGAACGCCGTTGAAGACGATGTTCATTCCCAGCAGCAGGTTGTAGCCGGTATCCCCCAGATGCGCCAGCCACGGGGCATGCCGGACCGCCGTGTCGAACTGGTCGCCGTGCATCACCAGTAATCGTCGGCCGTCGGCTGTATGATGCACCAGTTCATCGGCAATCTGGATGCTCCCCAGATCGTGCAGGTAACACCGCAGGAATTCGTCGTGGTTTCCCGGGGTATAGTAAACCCGGGTTCCCCGCTTCATCAGGCCCACGATATGCCGCAGCAGGTATGTGTAGGTGTCGGTCCAGTACCACCCCCGTCGCAGTCGCCAGCCGTCGATGATGTCTCCCACCAGATAGAGGTGCTCGGGTTCGTGCCCACGGAGGAACTGCAGCAGGGCGTCGGCATGGGTGTACCGGCAGCCCAGATGAACATCGCTGACGAAAATCGACCGAATCGAACTCATCGGGACCTCGCGCTGTGAGACAACTGGCGACCCGGGATCGAGCCACTTCCCGCGGACAATTGTCACAGGTTTTCCCCAGGACCTGTGAAGATCTGATGACATCTGTTGGAAATCCTCTGGAACATGGGGGCGGGCCCGCCGCGGCGTGTGATTGACCGTTCTCCGCCGATCCCGTAACGTGAGAAGAGCCAGTGGGTTGGGTTCCATTCCCGGCTGGCGGAGGACGGGTGGCCTGCAGAGGCCCGTCCTGAACCGAGTGGAATGACGACCAAGCGAGGCACGCGTGTCACCCCGTCGATCGGATCGAGCTGGCGAAGACGCCGGTGGAGGCCAGGGAGTGGAGGAATTGACTGGTCGGGCCCGGGCCTGGCCCACCCTCATCCAGTTCGCCGTCTTCGTCGAGAACCGGGTAGGGCGGCTGCACTCTCTGATGCGGCACCTCGAAAGCCATGCCGTGCGGATCGTGGCGATCTCAATTGCCAACAGTGTCGACTGCGCGATCGTCCGGCTGATGGTGAACGACACCGACCGCGGCCGGGAGATCCTGGAACTCTCGCGGTTTCCCTTTGCCGAGATCGAGTTGGTGGGAGTGGAACTTCCCGAGGGGGATCAGCCTTTCCTGCAGGTCTTTTTGGCCCTGCTTCAGGCCGAAGTGAACGTGCAATACACCTACCCGCTGTTGTACCGGCGGGGCCAGGGTGCCATCGCCCTGTATGTCGACGATGTCGACCAGGCGGTGGCGGTCTTGAAGAACCGGGGCCTGAAAGTCATTACCGAAAGCGACCTGCTGCTCGATTGAGACGCTCACAAACGGTTGAGACGCTGCCGCCGGGAGTGTGGCGTGGTCCGCCGATTCGCACTGAGGCGGAGGCAGGCTTGTCCAATCCGTCAGCCAGCAGCGAACTTTTTGACGTTCTCGGGCCGCTCTCAGTGCGTCAATCTGCCCAGGGCGACCTGCCCCTTGTCGCCGTCCACTTCACGGACGGGCCGCGTTACGCCTCCACCTGGCCGCATCCGCCGGGCGGCCGAGTTGGTCGCAGAGTTTGGCGAGTTCCAGGCGGAGTGGTCCGTTGTCCGGCTCGGCCAACGCCTGCGTCGCCAGTTGGTCGTGCCGGTCGTGGAGGGTTTTCGAGGTGATCAATCGCTCGGCCTCGGCCTTGGCCTGGTCGGTCTCTCCCACCATTTGGCAGGCACGGATCAACTGGTTGCGGGCCACGAGATTGTGCGGATCGCGCGCGAGCACCCCCTGCAGTCGTTGCCGGGCCGCAGCCCCCCGCCCCTCGTCGAGATCGAGCATCGCCCCCAACAGGGCCACCCCCTCCAGTTGCGAAGCCGATTGCTGCAGCCGGTTCCAGATGGCCTGGGCGGCTGCGGTCTCTCCCAACCCGCGCAAGGCCTCGATCTGCACCAATTGCTGCCGGGGACTCTCGGGAACCTGCCGGACCACTTCGAGCGCCTCGGCAAATTCTTCCTGAAACACCAGGCATTGCGCGAGTTCCCGCCGCAGTTCGTCGCGCACCTCGTCGGGAGGTGCCCGGTTGAGCGCCAGACGGTAGTGCCGAATGGCGTCGTCATACTGCCGGAAATCCTGCACGTAGGTCAGCGCCATCAGCCGGTGGGGCAGAAAGTCGTCGGGGGCGAGCTGCGACGCCCGGTCGAGAGCGGCCATCGCCGGGTTCAACTGCCCGCTGTCGTACAGAATCGTCGCCACCCAGCGGTGGACATCGGCCTCGTTGGGAAAGTCGGCGGCCAGCCGGGCGAACAGCGCGTCGGCGTCGGCCAGTCGCCCCGCCTGATACAGCGCTTCTCCCAGCCAGAGTTGATGCACCAGGCGTTGGTCGCCCTGGGGTTCAATCGATGCCAGAAACAACAGCGCCGCATCGACCTCTCCTTTTCGCAAGCGGTCGGCTCCTGCCAGCAGCCGATGCTCGTCACGCCAGGCACGATCGTGTTCGAGCCGTTCGAGCAGTGGACGCAACTCGGTCTGGGCCGGCCCCCGCCGCAGTTCCTCCAGGGCGGACTGGACCTGATGGGCCAGCTGCTGCTGATCCCGGCGATGCTGGATGCGCCACCAGCCGCCGCCAGCCGCCGCCAGGATCAGCAATCCGGCGATCAACCAGGCAGTGTGAGTGCGAGCAGGCATGCGGAATGATCGGAAAAGGGGACGGAACCAAGACGTGTTGATGTGACGGGAACTGGTGCTCGTCGCGCAGCACCCGTTGACCGATTGAGTTTATCCAGACCCTTGCCGATTCAGCCATTCGCTTGAGGTCCCACACCTTGTCGGCATCGCCGAACGGGTTTGCAAGACAGGAAAGCGGCCCGGGATTTGCATTCCCCCAGTCGTTGTGCCACAGTCGGTGGTGTCCCTGCCGCTTGGCTGTTCCCCAGGTCTGCCGTGTCGACTGCGTTCCCTTTCGTGCACCCTCCGAGCAACCTGCCCCGCCGGATCTTTCTGGCGGGTTGCATGGGGTTGGGGGCGCTGGTGCCGGGGTGCCGCGAGGCTGTCCGACAGCCGCAGCCCGCGCCCCCTGCGGCAAACGAATCGGCCCGCCCACAGGGCGGGTCAACCGCTGGGCCCACCGTGAAGGACAGTGCGGGCACCAGTGCGGCGTCCCCGCCGCTCGACGGCCGGGCCGCGACGGCCAAGACCGCGCCCCTCTCCAACGAACAGTGGGGCGGCGTGACGTTTCGCGAGGTCGCCGCCGAACGCGGCATCTCCCTGCATCGCGAGCCCCGTCCGTATCCCCTTACCATTCTCGACTCGTTCGGGACAGGCTGTGCCGCCTGGGATGCCAACGGCGATGGCTGGCCCGATCTGCTGTTTGTCGGGGCCCCCCATCCGGTGCTGTACCTCAATGACGGAACCGGCTCGTTTCGCGATGTCACAGCCCAAAGTGGTCTCGCCGATGACGCGGGAGAATGGACCGGGTGTGCCGTGGGGGATTGGTCGGGCGACGGCCGCCCCGACCTGCTGGTGACTGGATACCGACGCCTCGCGCTCTACCGGAATCAGGGCGAGGGACGTTTCGAGCAGGTGACGGCTGCCGCCGGTCTGGCATCCGACAACGAGGGGCACTGGGGGGCGAGTGCCGGTTTCATGGATCTCGACGGCGACCAGTGGCTCGACCTGGTGCTGACGCAGTACGTGGCATTTGGCCCGCAGTCTCGTCAGCACTGCGAGTACAAACCGGGGGTGAAGACCGGCTGCACTCCCGCCGAGTATCCCCCCGAACGTCCGCGGGTCTGGCGGAATACGGGGCAGGGACGATTCGAAGAGGTGACCGCCGCGACGGGCTTCGACCAGTCGGCGGGGGCGGGCATGGTGCTGGCGTTTGTCGATGTGGATAACGACGGCCGGCCCGATGTCTATCTGGGAAACGATGGCCGGCCTGCCGACTTGATGCGCAATCTGGGAGGT
Organism: Planctomycetaceae bacterium; assembly: GCA_046318755.1. Lineage (GTDB taxonomy): Bacteria > Planctomycetota > Planctomycetia > Planctomycetales > Planctomycetaceae > UBA10511. The sequence goes on along the minus strand of JBKCTR010000285.1, from coordinate 20,550 downwards.
CTGCGGTTTGAGAATCTGGGACTGGTGGCGGGGGTGGCGGTGACCGAGACCACCACGTCGATGGCGGCGATGGGGGCCGACTGGGGAGATTTCGACCGCGATGGACACCTGGATCTCGCAGTGACCAATTTCCAGAGGCAGGGCTTCGCCCTGTACCGCCGGACGGGTGCGGTGTTGTACGCCGACGTGGCGGCCCGGACGGGGTTGGCCGAGCTGACCCGCCCGCGACTCGGGTTTGGGGTGCAATGGCTTGACTTCGACAACGACGGTTGGCCCGATCTGGCCTGTGCCAATGGGCATGTCTACGACAACGCGCCGGACCTCGAGGGGGCCGGTTCGAGCTACCGGCAACCCCTGTCGCTGTTGCGGAACCAGTCGGGAAAGAGGTTTGTGGAGGTGGTGATACGGCAGCCCGAGGCCGTGCGGCAGCCTGTGGTGGGGCGGGGCCTGGTGCGGACCGACTTCAACCGCGATGGCCGCGCCGACCTGGTGCAGGTCGACCATGAAGGAACCCCCCGACTGCTGGAGAATGCCACGTCAACCACGGCCCATTGGCTGCAGTTGGAGCTGCGCGGTCGGCTTCCCAATGTCGGGGCTTACGGAGCCGTCGTGACGGGACAGGCCGGTGCGCAAACATGGGTGGCCTATATTTCTCCCGCCAGCAGCTATCTCTCGTCGGCCGAACCGGTCATTCACTGGGGGCTGGGCCCCGTGGAACGGCTGGAGGAGGTGACGGTCCGCTGGCCCACAGGAGACACACAGACCTGGCGCGATGTCGCGGGGGACCAGCGTCTGCGGCTTGCCCAGCAACCCTGAGCATTCCGTTGGTCGCCAGGCATGGACGTCCGCCGGGCTACTGGCGGTTGCTGGCCCCGGGCCAGTTCGAGGGTTCGGCGGCCGGTGTGGGGGTGGCTGGGGGAAACAACCGCAGGTCGACCGGTTGATCGGTCTCGATGACCAGGGTGCGGCCCAGATTCGGCCAGATCTGCGACAGCGAGTCGAGCCAGAGTCGGCGGAGGGCCCGCTCTCGCGCCAGCGACTGTTCGGCAGGAGTCTGTGCCGTGGGGGCCACGGCCGCAACCAGGGCCCGGAACCGGTCGGCTTGGCCACGGGCACTCTCGATGAAGCCCCGCCGCGCCGTCTCGGCCAGATCCAGCCGCTGCCTTGCCTGGGAGCGGGCACTGGTCAGTCGTTGTTCGGCACGAGAGCGCTCTTGCTCGATTTGCGTGTCTTTCTCGGCCCGGGCATTGGAGACATCGAGGAACGCCCCTTTGACCTCCACCGGGGGCCAGACGGCGGCAATGGTGACATCTTCGATCGCGGCCCCCAGCCGGTCCTCGGGGGAGATTCGCAGCAGATCGCGAGTCAGCCGTTGCCGCAGTTCGTTGAGCCCCAGGGGATGCACGTAATCGACCCCGCTCTGAGACACCGCCTCGGCCAGGCAATTCTCGGTCAGCAGCCGCAGCACCACCTCGGGGGTCTCGACCGTGCAAAGCCAGAGGTAAGGATCGGCGATGCGGTACTGCACGTGCACCTGCAGGTTGAGCAGGTTCTTGTCTCCGGTGAGGAACTCCCCCACCCGATCGAGCCCGGTGGGCCGCAGAAATCCCTGGGGGTCTTGCGAGTCGGGGGCGGCCACGCCGATGGTCAGGGTGCGCAACTCGCTGACATTCACCCGGTCCACCCGCGAGAGGGGCCAGGGGAGATTCCAGTGCAGACCGCTGCGGGCCGGCACGGGAGACGCCCGGCCAAACCGGCGCACCAGCCCCTGCTCGTTCCCCCGGATGATGAAGAATCCCGAGGCGAGCCATGCCAGAACGAGGCACAAGCCCAGCAGTCTTGGCAGCGTCATTCGACCGGCTCCCCGGGGGCCTGGCTTCCCGGGGCGTCGGCACGCGCCGCGCCAGCCTGGGAGGGGGCCCCGGTTGGTGTCGGCGGCTGGGAATCGGCCGGGGGCAGCCCCTCCTGCAGCAGGCGGAACAGCCGACTGCCGGCCGAGAGGACCACGGTCGATTGCCGGTTGAGAATCTGAGAGTACGCGGCGAGGGTCCGTTGCAGTTCATACAACTGCGGATCGAGGGCGTGCGCCTCGTTCAGAATGGTCAGCGCCTGGGCCTCGCCTTCTCCGCGAATGCGCTCGGCATCGGCGTCGGCCCGGGCCAGCAGTTCGTCGCTTTGACGCTGCGCCTGGCTTTCGATCCGCAGGCGTTCGGCAGTTCCCGCCGAGCGGTACCGTTCGGCGATGCGCAGCCGCTCGGTGCGCATCCGTTCGTAGACCGCGATGCGATTCCCCTCGGGGAGATTGATGCGGCGGATCCGCAGGTCGAGCAGTTCGAGTCCGAGGTTTTCGACGGGAGAGTCCTGGCTGGTCGCGGCGGTCAGCGCGGCCAGAGTGCGCGCCGCGACGGCTGTCAGTGGCCGCGATTCGCCCGGTCCCTGGTCCGAGGCGTCGACATGCAGCAGTCCATTCAGGTCGGCCTGGCCAATTTCGGCCGAGAGGGAGGCCCGCAGCCGGGCGTCCAGCCGGGCTTCGGCGTTTTCCCGGTTCCCCAGCCGACGATAGAACTGCACGACGGGCCGGCTTTCGAGCGGGACCTCGGGCGATTTTGCCGAGGGAATGCGCCAGGTCAGAAAACTCGAGACGGTCACATTTTTGCGGTCGCGGGTGAACATCTCGCGGGCGGGGGGATCGAACAGCAATTCGCGGCGATCGAACCGACGGACCGTGGCGATGGGCCAGGGCCACTTGAAGTGCAGCCCCCGGTCGCTGGCGGTCGATTGGGTCTGATCGTAAACCGCGGTGATCACTCCCAGCCGTTCGACAATCACAAACTCGTTTTCATCAACCAGCACGACCGAGGTCAAGGCGGCCCCCAACAGCAGCAGCCACAGCAGAGGGCGCAGCCAGCCGGTCCGGGAAACGCGGCCCGGGAGGGGTTCGGCGGAGGTGGCAGGGGGGGCGCTCATGGCAGGGAATTGGTGGCGGGGAGGATGTTTGGGGAAGTGGGGTTACTGCTCATCGTCGAATGGCTCGGGTGCGGGCCGTGGATTGGGGGCCATGGCCGGTGGCGGAGGGGGAGGCGCCGGGGCGGCCTCGGCGGGCAACCAGAATTGGCGACGTCCCCGGGCGGCTGGATCGAGCACCACCAGGGGACGATTCGCGAGGGCCGCTTCCAGCGATTGCCAGTACAGATGTGTCTGGGAGAGTTGCGGGGCGGCCTGATGGGGGCCCACCAGAGGCACAAACCGGTCCCGTTTTCCCGTGGCACGGTCGGTGGTCTGCCGACTCTGCGCGCGGGCCGCATGCAGCCGTGCACTGACTTGGCCCGACAGCACTCCCTCACCCAAGGCGTCGGCTGTGAGGACCTGCCAGCGATCTTCGTCGAGGGTCCAGTCGAAGGGGGCGGCGTCGTCTGCGGGGGGCGATTCGAGCGCGGGTTGGCCGACCTCGGTGCGCTGCATGTCGTTCGTGGGGCGGACCACCAGGCGCAGGGCGTCGGCGGCCTGTTCCCCCACAACCGAGAGCAGCGTGCGGGCCGCGTTGGTCTGCGCGAGATTGCGCAGTTGCTCGCGCTCTTCGAGCGCGTTGGCCACATCGCGATAGGCGGGCACCACCCCTCCCGGGGGATGCACATCGAGCAGGTGCAGCGACTGCAGAGACAACCCCAGCCGGTGTTTGGCCAGTTGACCGCGGGCCAGTTGCAGGCAGGCCTGTTCGACCGCGGTGCGCGATTCTCCCAGCAGGGTCTCCAGTGGCCTGCCGGCGACAATTTCCCGAATGGCCGATTCAAGCACCGCCCGCAGGGTCGCCTCGGGAGAGGCACTGCCCCCCAGGTACTCGCGCAGGTTGGAAATCTGGTACTGCCCTTCGGCGGTCAACTCCAGCAGCAGTTCGTCGCCCGTCAGCAGCAGGCTTTCATCGGTCAGGGTCAGATATCCCAGGTCTTCATGGGTGGTCTGCCACTCGACCGGGGCCCGATACGAACCGGGCTCTGAGCGGATGACCGGTTGGGCCGCCCGAAAGCCCACCTGCACCGGGCGCAGCCGGTCGACCTGCTCGCGCCGCACGGTTTCCAGCGGAGCCGGCCACCGCCAGGCGATGCCCGGACCAAGCTCTTCCTCGAACCTTCCGAATCGCAACACGACGGCCCGTTCGGTGGGACCGATCAACACGAGGTTCGAGAGCATCCAGACCGCCCCGGCCAGACAGGCCGAGAGTGGCACGATCTTGCGCCGGTGACGCAGCAGAAAGAAGATCCACGCCGAGGGGCTCAACCAGCCGGTAACAGCCGTGGCGGTCGCTTCCAGCCGCTCGCGCCAGGCCGACAGCCGGGGGATCGACTCGGGTTCGAACCACAACAGCCGCAGGGCGTAGAGCATCACTGCCAGCGACCCCGCCTCGTGGAACAGGGCGCTGACGACCGGACTGAACCAGCCGCCGGCCGAGAGCAGCACGCCCAAGGTGTTCACCCCGAAGGCGAACACCAGAATGCCGCGGCGAATGGTCTGGACCAGTTCGCGAGAGAGTCGCAGCAGGCCCGGGAGAGTGGAAAGAGGGTCACCCAGCAGAACGACATCCCCGGCGGCGGCCGCGAGATCGTTCCCGGCACGGGCAATGGCGATGCCCACTTCGGCCTTGTCGAGCGCGAGGGCGTCGTTGATGCCGTCGCCAATCATGGCCACCTTGTGCCCGGCCTGCTGTTGGGCGGCGACCCAGTCGAGTTTCTGCTGGGGGAGCAGTTCGGCCTGGCAATCGTCGAGGGGGCCGAGATGGGTCAAGAGACCGCGGGCGGCCTCGACCCGGTCTCCCGTCAGCAAGGCCAGACGCAGGTTCCCTTGTTGGCGCAGTTCCCGAATGACCCCTTGTGCGTCGGCACGGGGGGTGTCGGCAATTCCCCACAGCCCCAGCAATTCACCCGTGGGTGCGTTCGGCGAGCTCTCGGCGGGGGCGATCCAGGCGACCCCCAGGGGCGATTCTCCCCGTTGCTCGAAAGTTTGCCGGGTGGCCTCCCACGAGTCGGCAATCGGGACACCCAATGAGGCCAGCCAGCGGAGATTCCCCACTGCCAGCCGGGCTCCTTCGGGAGGAGTGGACGAGAGGGCGGCGGGCCAGCGTGGGGTGGGCAGGGGAATCTGCAGCCCCAGCCCAGGAAATTCCACCAATCCCGGCAGTTGCGGCAGCACCAGACCCCGGCGATCGGCGGCGGCGGTGACCACGCGGGAGACCGGATGGTTGCTGCCGCGCGTGGCCAGGGCGGTCAGTTGCAGCAGTTCGTCGGCTGTCAGACCGGGGGAATGGGGCGGGGTCAGGGTCAGATCGCCCGTGGTGAGTGTGCCGGTCTTGTCGAACGCGATGGTGTCGATCGAGGCCAAGCGTTCGAGGGCGGCTGAGCCCTTGACCACCACCCCCTTCCGGGCCAGCCACGACAGAGCGGCGACGAACGCGCTGGGGGTGGCCAGAATGAGCGCGCAGGGGCAGGCGACCACCAGCACCGACAGGGCGGGCAACCAACCGGCGTTCCAGGTGCCGGCACGGTATCGCCAACCGAGCAGCGTGATGGCGGCGGCCGCCAGCACGGCAGGCAGAAACAGCCGGGCCAGCCGGTCGGCCTCCCGTTCGAGGGGGGCCGGGCGGCGCCCCGCCTCCTGCACCACGCGGGCGATCTGTCCGACGGCGGTCTCGGTCCCCAGACGCGTCACCTCGATGGTGATGGCCGAGAATTGATTCAGTGTCCCGGCGAAAACCGTGTCGCCCACGGTCCGTTCGACCGGCAGACTTTCGCCCGTGAGCGGGCTTTGATCGACACTGGTGGTCCCGTCGCGAACGACCCCATCGGCCGGGAATCGTTCGCCCGTCCTCACCATCACCAGGTCCTGCGGCTGCAGTTGGTCGAGGGGAACATCCTCTTCCCGTCCGTCTCGCAGGCGGTGGGCCAAAGAGGGGTAGAGATCGAAGGCGCGGCGGATGGCCTGAAAGGCACGATCGACGGTGTACCCCTCGAGGCTTTCCCCCACGAGGGCGATGAAGACCACGAGGGCGGCGACGGTGTGTTCCCCCAGCAGGATGGCTGCGAGACAGGCGATCGAGAGGGCCAGATCGGCCCCGATCCGTCCCTGGAAGAGCCCATCGAGCGTCTGGTAGACGATTCGCGCCCCCCCCAACACCGCCGCCCACAGCGACAGGCGGAATCCCCCCACGGTTCGCCAAGCCAGCCATTCGGGAGTTCCCACCGCACCCAGCAGCGTGTCGGCCAACAGCAGCAGCCCGACCGCCAGGGTCAGGGCGTAGAGCGGTGCCGACTGCCAAAGATGCGACTGCTCGAGTTCGGGTCCCGTCCCCGGACCACCCGCCCCCTCCTCCAGGGTTCGACGCGATGTTTCGGAGAGATAGTGCATGGCAACCGCACAAGCCGCAAAAAGTCGGGAACGAAGGGACAGACGAGCGATCTTGATCGTAGCCAGCCTCCCGGGGCGCGGGCCAGCAGCCGCCCATCGACCGACAATTCCTCGGGGTCTGGAAGCGCGGCCGGGCCCGGCGGGGCGCAGTGTGCTCAAGCTTCGTGGCAATATCCCCTGAAAGGACGTTAGAATCGGGTCCGATCGAGGCCGTGGTTGGCCTGACGCAGTCGTGTGATGCCGCTTTCTCGAGCGAGGAGCGGCGAGAATGGGTGTTGGGAGCGGGTGACACAGTGAAGGTTTTGGTGACGGGAGCCGCGGGATTTATCGGGTTCCATACCAGCCAGCGATTGTTGGCTCGGGGGGACACGGTCGTGGGGATCGACAATCTCAACGATTATTACGATGTGCGGCTCAAGCACGCCCGGCGGGAACAACTGCTGGCCCACTCCCAATTCACCTTCCTTCCCATCGATGTGGCCGATCGCCAGGCGATGCCCGAGCTGTTCGCCCGGCACACCTTCGACCGGGTGATTCATCTGGCGGCCCAGGCGGGGGTGCGGTATTCGCTGCAGAACCCGCATGCCTACATCGACGCCAACCTCGTCGGCTTCACGAACATTCTGGAAGGCTGCCGGCACGCACAGACCCCCCATCTGACCTATGCCTCGTCGAGTTCGGTCTATGGGGCCAACACCACCATGCCGTTCTCTGTGCATCAGAACGTCGACCATCCTCTCAGTCTGTATGCGGCCACGAAGAAGGCCAACGAGTTGATGGCCCACACCTATTCGCACCTCTACCGTCTGCCCACGACGGGACTGAGGTTTTTCACTGTCTATGGTCCGTGGGGGCGGCCGGATATGGCCCTGTTCCTCTTCACCAAGGCGATTCTCGAGGGGCGGCCGATTGATGTGTTCAACGAGGGGAAGATGCGGCGCGACTTCACGTATGTCGCCGATATTGTCGAGGGGGTGATTCGCACGAGCGATCACATCGCCCAGCCCAATCCCGATTGGAACAGCGCTCACCCCGACCCGGGGACCAGCCTCGCCCCGTGGCGCGTGTACAACATTGGCAACAACCAGCCGGTTGAGTTGATGTACATGATCGAGACACTGGAGAAGGCGCTGGGGAAGACCGCGGTCAAAAACATGTTGCCGATGCAGGCCGGTGACGTTCCCGCAACATACGCCAATGTCGAAGACCTGGTGCGGGATGTGGGCTTCAAGCCGGGGACGGCGATTGAAGACGGAATTCAGCGGTTCGTCGACTGGTACCGCGGTTGGTACCAGGTGTCGTAGTGGCGCTGGATCACGGACGGCCGGACCGAGTCTGGCGACCAGACGACCGGGTGCTGGTGACTGGTGGTTCGGGTCGGCTGGGCCCGTATCTCGTGCGGGAATTGCAGCAGACTCCCGTGTTGCTGCAGGTCTGGGATGGCCCTGCGGCGGCGGTTGCGAGTGTGCCGGGGGGCGTGTCGATCGACTTGGCCAATCCCACGGCAGTGGCCCAGGCGTGGCAGGCGGCCCGCCCCACGGTGGTGATTCATGCGGCGGCGTTGGCGACTGTCGACGCCTGTCTGAAGGACCCGCAGCGGGCCGAGGCGATCAATGTGACGGCCACCCGGCAACTGGCCCAACTGGCCCGCGAGACGGGAGCCCATCTGGCGACCATTTCGACCGACCTCGTGTTTGACGGCTCGCACGCTCCCTATGCGCCCGAGGCCACACCCCGCCCCTTGTCGGCCTATGGACGCAGCAAGGCGGCGGGCGAGCAGGCAGCGCTCGAGACGTTCCCCTGTGGCGTCATCCGGCTGGCTCTGCTGTATGGTCCGCGGCTGGGAACCCGCCCCTCGTTCTTTGACGCACAGGTGGCCGCCCTGAGAAACGGCGGACCCCGGATGGGGCTGTTCACCGACGAGTGGCGGACCCCGGTGGACTACGCGACCGCCGCCCGGGCGGTGGTGGACCTCGCTTTCCTGCGGGCGACCGGAATCTGGCATGTGGGTGGCCCCGAACGCTGGTCGCGATGGGAGATGGGGCTGCGGCTGGCACAGCACCTGCAGGTGGACCAACCCCCGTTTGACCCCGTCTCGCGGCTCTCGATTCCCGGTCCCGAGCCTCGCCCTTCCGATCTCGCCTTCGACTCGCGCGCCTGGCGCGAGCTCTGTCCCCACGCTCCCTGGCCCACGCTGGCCGAGGTTCTTGCCCGCGAGGCACCCCGGTCCTGATTGGCAGCCGTCCGGTCGGATCAGGTGACGGTCTCTGCCATCCATGCCGGCGTCGTCCCGAATGGGCAGCCGGAGGCGCGGTGGCCAGACAGTCTTTCACCCGGCCGTCGGGCGCGAGGGCGGATCGACAAAACGCCCCGCACGCGGATCTTGGGGATCGACATTCCAGCGGGGGTCGTGACCGGGGGGGAGCGGCCCTGCCTTGACGAAGATCCGCCGGGGGGCCGCGTCGAAGTACTTGTACAGAGCCGGGCAGAGCCAGCCTTCCATGGGCTCCCCGGCGACCACACCGCGGTACCAGTTTCCCGCCATCGGATCACGCGGGTTCTCGGCCCGGATCCACAGCAGCTCCACATCGTGGGGACTGGGCTGGGAGGTGAAATCAAGCTGAAAGCCCTCTTCCGCCCGGGGGATTCGCAGATGTTGGACCAGGCGGGTGATCATTTCCCCCATGCCCAACACAAACGGTTCGGCCTTCAGCCCCGCCTGTTCGTCGTCGAAGACCCAGCATTCGCTGCAGGAGTCGAGGTAGGGGTAGATGGTCATGGCACTGGCGTTCGGGAGAGGCAATCCACCACATGATGGTCTGGGTTGTATCGCGCTACGGGGCCGGAGGGCAGCGTCCCGGGCGAAAACCATCTTCGAAAACAGCGGATCGACGGAGACGGAGGGCCGGGACCCCGTGGCGATGAAGGAATCGGAATGCGTTGATAGAATCCGCCGCAGTGCCCCCGGGCTCTTGGGCGCGCCTCGTCCGCGCGGCCGGGAGACCACTTGGGGGCGGGACGCCGGCTGTACTTCCCTGCCACCGAATGCGCCATGCCCAAGCCGTTTGTTGCCCTGCTGTTGCTGCTGAGTTGCGTCGTTCCGCTGAGTGCGGCCGATCTTCCCCGGGCGCTCCCTGCGGGAACCGTTCCCCAAGACACGCGTCTGCAGCCCCCCAAGGATCTCAACGGGTACTTTCCGTTCCAGCCTCCCTCATCGAAAGAAGAGTGGGCGCGGCGGGCCGATTTCGTCCGGCGGCGGGTGTTGGTCTCGCAGGGATTGTGGCCCCTGCCGGCTCGCTCGCCACTCAATCCCGTCATCCACGGCCGGATCGAGCGGGAGGACTATACGGTCGAGAAGGCGTATTTCGAGAGTGTTCCGGGGTTGTATGTGACGGGCAACCTGTACCGTCCCAAGCAGGTGAAGGGAGCGGTCCCGGCGGTGCTGTTCGCCCATGGTCACTGGCAGGACGCCCGGCTGTCGGAAGAGACCGAAGACAACCTGCGCAAAGAGATTGCGACGGGGGCCGAGCGGTTCGAGAAGGGGGGGCGCAGCCGATTTCAGTCGATGTGCGTGCAGTTGGCCCGGATGGGCTGTGTGGTCTGGCAGTGGGACATGCTGAGCGATTCGGATTCGAAGCAGATCTCGCGCGAGATTGTGCACACCTTCGGGAAACAGCGGCCAGAGATGAATACGGTTGAAAACTGGGGGCTCTACAGCCCGCAGGCCGAGGCGCACCTGCAGAGCGTAATGGGGCTGCAGACGTGGAATGCCGTGCGGTCGCTCGATTTCGTGCTCGGCTTGCCCGAGGTCGACGCGAAGCGAATTGCCATTACTGGGGCCAGCGGGGGAGGACCACAGACCATGCTGCTGGCGGCGCTCGATCCGCGGGTGGCGCTGTCGGTTCCCGCCGTGATGGTCAGCACCGCGATGCAGGGGGGCTGCACCTGTGAGAACGCCTCGCTGTTGCGGATTGGCACGGGCAACGTGGAGTTTGCCGCCCTGTTCGCTCCCAAGCCCCAGGGAATGACCACCGCCGACGACTGGACGAAGGAGATGGCCACCAAGGGGTTCCCCGAACTGAAGCAGCTCTACGCCACTCTGGGGGCCCCCGACAAGGTGATGCTGCACCGGGGAGAGCATTTTCCGCACAACTACAACGCCGTGGCCCGGGCCGGTTTCTATGCCTGGTTGAACAAGCACTTCCAACTGGGGCTGAAAGAACCGGTGATCGAACGCGATTTCGATCCCTTGCCGCGCGAGCAATTGACCGTGTGGGATGCCCAGCATCCGGCTCCCAAGGCGAATGATGCCGACCTGGAACGGCGGGTCTTGAGCTGGCTGACGGCCGATGCCGACCGCCAACTGCAGGCGAGCGCCACGGCACTGGGCCCGCTGCGGAACACGGTGGGGGCCGCCCTGGAGGTGGTGGTGGGCCGGACGTTCAATGAAGCCGGTTCCGTCGAGTGGGATCTGAAGCACAAACAATCCCATGACACCTGGGTCGAGATGACCGGGCTGCTGCGGAACAAGACGTATGCCGAGGAAGTTCCGGTGACGTTCCTGTACCCCAAGACCTGGAACCAGAAAGTGGTGGTCTGGTTGACGGGCGAGGGGAAGAGCGGGTTGTGGAAGCAGGATGGAACCCTGAAGCCCGAGGTGCAGAGCCTCGTGGCGGCCGGGACCACGGTGGTGGGAGCCGACCTGCTGTACCAGGGAGAATTTCTGCAGGATGGGCAGCCCCTGAAGCAGACCCGCACTGTGGCGAACCCGCGCGAAGCGGCGGCGTACACGTTCGGTTACAATCCCTCGCTGTTCGCCCAACGGGCACATGACGTGCTGACCATCGTGCGGTACCTGAAGACCAGCGATGTGGAAGGACACCCCAAACCGTCGCAGGTGGCGGTGGCGGGGCTGGGTTCGGCTGGGCCGATTGCCTCGGCTGCCTGGTCGGTGGCGCAGGCCTCGATCGATCGACTGGCGGTCGACACCCAGGGATTCCGGTTTGGCAAGCTGCGCGACTACCGCGATCCGGGATTCCTCCCGGGGGGGCCGAAGTACCTCGACCTGCCGGGCATGCTGGCGGTGGGGGGGCGCAATCCGCTGTGGTTGGCGGGTGAGACCGCCATCCCCCCGGTGGTCAAAGAGATTTATGCCCAGTCGAGCAACCTGCAGGGGGTCGAACTTTACCAGGGTCCCGCAGCCGAACTCGAAGCGGCCGCCGCCCGCTGGCTGCGGAAATGAGCCTGGGGCTCTGACTCGCACCTGATTTTTCGGTCGGCCCCCGTGTTTTCTTTGGAGAAGAGACGGGGGCCGACGCTGTTGATGGCAGTGGGTGGGTTGCGATCGAAGCGGTCGCTCTCAAGAATGTTCGCGATGCCTGCTCAACTGCTGCTGACCGTCGATGTGGGGAACACCCGGGCGAAACTGGGATTGTTCGATCTGGCCTCGTGGACTCCGGGTGTCGCGCTGCCTCCCTGCGTGGCGACCCAGGCGCTGATGTTGGCCCAGCCGTTTGATCTCAAGGGGGTGGCCGAGCAATTCGGCACGACCTCGGGCCGGGTGGTCCAAACCGCCGTGGCCGGGGTCAATCCGCCCGGAATTGATCGCCTGTTGGCGGGCTGGCCCCCGGCGTGGCCCCGTCCCCGACGGGTCTCGTCATTCACCCAGGTGCCGTTGGAGGTTGATGTCGAAACTCCGGAGCGGGTGGGAATCGACCGGCTGTTGGGAGCGGTGGCCGCCAATCGCCTGCGCAGTCCCGGGCAGGGGGCGATTGTGGTCGATTCGGGGACTGCCACCACCGTCAATCTGCTGACTGCCACGGGACGGTTCGCCGGGGGGGCTATTCTGCCCGGGCTGGCCCTGGGGGGGTTGGCCCTCAACCACTACACCGCGCTGCTGCCGCATGTTCCCGCCAGCGAACTGGTGGAGGGAGAGGTGGAGCCGGTGGGAAAGACCACCTGGGATGCGATCCGCAGTGGGGTGCTGTACGGCCAGGTGGGGGCCATTCGGGAACTGACTCATCGCTTTACCGACCAGATTCCCGAGGCACGCCAGACTCCCCTCTGTCTGATCACCGGCGGCGCGGGTGCACTGCTGGCCCGCTACCTGGGTCCTCCCTTCCGTTTCGAACGCCACCTGCCCCTCTATGGCCTTGCGGCCACTGTCTGGAACAATCCTCCTGCCTGAAGCCGAGGTTCGTTTGGCACCGGTTTCGCGTCCGTCCTTTCCGCGCCCACTGGTCTGTTGGTGTTGAAGATGTCTGCTCCCCTGGATGTGGTGGTTGGTTCCGGCGAGTTTCGGTTTCGGGTCGTTCCCGATTGGCCGCGCCTGCCCGAGGGGTGGTCGTTTTACGAGGTGGCCGGGGTGGCGGTCGATTCGCGCGATCGGGTGTTTGTCTTCAGCCGCAGTGACCATCCCGTCTGCATTTTTGAGAGTGATGGCACGTTTGTGGGCTCGTGGGGCGAGGGGTTGCTGACCCACGCCCACGGCATCACCATCGCCCCCGACGACACGGTTTGGTGCACCGACGATTGGAATCACAGCGTGCGGAAGTTCACTCCCGACGGCCGGCTGCTGCTGACCCTGGGGACCCCGGGCATCCCCTCCGACACGGGCATCAACGGTCTCGATTACCGCTCGATCCGCCAGGCCGCCGGGCCGTTCAACCTGCCCACCAATGTGGCCCTGGCACCCGATGGGTCGGTTTACATTTCCGACGGCTACGGGAATTGCCGGGTGCACAAGTTCAACGCAGAGGGGCGGCTGTTGTTCTCGTGGGGGACTCCCGGAGAGGCCCCCGGCGAGTTCAATCTGCCTCATGGGATTGCCGTCGATAACGAGGGGCTGGTGTATGTGGCCGATCGGGAAAACAGCCGCGTGCAGGTCTTCACCCCGGAGGGAACCTACCTGCGGCAGTGGACCGAAACCGCCCGACCGATGCAGGTGCGGTTCGATCAGGCCGGGCTGGCCTGGGTCTGCGACCTGGGTTGGCGGGCCGGCAAATTCCCCTGGCAGACCCCGCCCACCGAGCCCCCCGAGGGAGGCCATGTGCGGGCCTTTGATCACGCCGGCCGACTGGTTACCAAGTTTGGCGGCAGCGAGGATCCGTGCGCCCCAGGGCAGTTCTTCGCCGCGCACGACCTGGCGATCGACTCGCGCGGCAACATTTACGTGGGCGAGGTGGTGCAGTCGGCCGGGGGGAATCGCGGGTTGGTCGATCCCTCGTGCCATACTTTGCAAAAGTTCGAACGCATTTGAGTAACCGGGGGCCGGCGATCGGGGGCCGCCAACCGGGGGCCGGCGACGCCGGGGGCCACTCGTGGGAGCGACTCGTTGTAAGTGACTTGGCACGTGCCGCTTGGGGTGACGCACTCGGGGTCACTCCCGGGGTGGTCAGTGGTGCGAACGGGAAGCTGCGGCACCGCCCGCCAGCGATGCTGCCGCCGCGGCCGAAGGGTGCAGAATGGGGGCCACGCACTCGGTCACAAACAGCCGGTTCGTGCAGCCGAAGTGTCCGCCGCCGTGCCCCCGCCCCACGTCGCGCCAGTTCCAGGGGCGTTCGTGCAGCCCGGGCCAGGCGCCGGGCGATGGCCTGGGAGGTGTGAAGCCCCACGCTCCCGCACAGACGGTGTGGACCCCGTCGAGAGACCGGCAGAGCAGTGTTCCCAGAGTGACGAAGAACCAGTCTCCCACCGCCGAGAAATTCCAGAGCCCCCGTTCGAGACGGGCGAGAGACCGGGTCAGGTCGTGGGTTCGCGAAACCGCGGCGTTCAACAGCGTGGCGGTGGAGACCTGGACTGTCTCGGGCAACTGTTCGAGCACCAGCAGCACCATGGCCCCGCCGCCCGAGTGACCGATGAGGTGAATGGGGGCGTGCGGGTGCTGGTGGTGCTGCTCGATGAGGCGCTCGGCAATGCGGCGGGCCTCGCGCTGGTGGCGGCGGCGATCCCAAAGATGCCACAGCCCGAGGGCCGGGTGGCCACTGGTCCAGTCATCGATTTGGATCGCCCCTGGCAGACCGGCGTCGACCAGCCCCAGCACGATGTCGTGGTTCAGCAGGCTTTCTCCCTCGATGCCGGGGAGAATGACGGTCAGACCGTCGGCCCGGCGTGCCTCGTGTCGAAACGGGGCAACCCGGAAACGGGAGAGTTTCCCCAAGGGATGGAGGGGGACTGAGAGCAGCGACCCCAGCGCGGTCTTCAGCCGTCGCCAACCGGTGCCGGTGAGGGGGGCCGGGGGCACGGGGGGCGCAACAGGAGTCGAGGCGGGGCAGGGCAACAGGTCGGGCATCGCAGCACCCCCGAAAGCCGGGGGGAGAACAGGGGGCAGGTGACAAACCAGCGGTGGGTTCTCTGGAATTGTAGGTTCGGCTGCGGCCGGGCGATCTCCCGGGGTTTGACGCCCGGAAAGAGGTTGCAGTAGAGTTCTCGATCGGCCCCGTTTCGCGTCTCATTCCCGGGATCATCATGCGTCTCGCTTCCCTCACCCGCCCTTTGGGGCTGAGTCTCGCTGGGTTCTGTTTGGCTGCATTGGCTCTGTTGGGAGTGTCGGGCTGCGGCGGTTCGACGCCCCCGGGGCCTGGCGCTTCGGGAGGGGGATCTGATGCTGGGGGGGGTTCTCCCACCGCGGCCAAGGGTTACAAAATTGTCATCGTCACGAATGGCAGCTCCCCCTTCTGGGATGCCTGTGACCGCGGTCTGACGGACGCGGGCGAAAAACTGGGGGTGCGCGTCGAGCTGCTGCGGAACGACGCGACCGAAGGGGGACAGATTCGCCGTCTCGAGCAGTTGGCTACGCAGGCCGACGTCAAGGGGGTCGGCATCTCGGTGCTCGAAAGCCAGGCGAGCGGGGTGGCCGAGCAGATGCAGGCGTTGCGGAAAAAGGGGATCAAGGTGATCACCGTCGATTCCGACGGCCCCGCCGACGCCCGCGAAGCGTTTGTGGGAACGAACAACCTGGAGGCGGGGCGCGAGCTGGGACGGCTGGCCGCGCAATTGCGGCCCGATGGGGGCCAGGCGGCGGCGTTCGTCGGTTTTCTGGGAGCCCAGAACGCCCAGGAACGGATCGCCGGTTTCAAGGAGGGCTTGGGAGACAAGATCTCGCTGGTCGACTCGATGGAAGACCAGGTGAATGAGTCGAAGGCCCGCAACAACGTGACGGCCGCCCTGCAGAATCATCCGCAGTTGAACATTCTGGCCGGGATCTGGTCGTACAATGCTCCGGCCATCGCCGATGTGCTGACCGGCAACGGTCGCCGGAAAGACTTCACCGTGGTCGCTTTCGATGCCGAGCCCAATGCGATTGTCGCGATGGAGCAGGGCTTGATCGACGTGATGGTGGTGCAGAATCCCTACGAGATGGGCTACCAGGGAGTGACTCTGCTGCACCGGTTGATCGAGGGAGACCAGGCGGGTGTCGACGAGATGCTGAAGGGGTCGACTGTGCTCGACACCGGCCTGAGGGTGGTGGTGCCGAACGCCGAGTCGAAGCTCGAGAGCAAGTACCGCCAGCCGCTCGACGCGTTCCGCACCTGGCTGACCGAGAAGGGACTGGAAGGGTCGTGAGCACTCCCGCCGGCGGGCGCTGGTGGCAGCGGTCGGAGTTCTGGCTGCTGGTGGCCAATCTTGTGGTCTACCTTGCGGTACTGGGGCTCGATCCGCAGCACAACTTTGGCTCGGCCACCAGTCTGCAATTGCTGCTGACCGAGACAACCATGCTGGGGATCTTCGCGATCGGCACAACGATCGTGATTCTGAGCGGGGGGATTGACCTGTCCGTCGGCACCGTCATCGCGTTCAGCAGCATCATCTTCACCGTGGTGGTCAAGACGGTGGTTTCCCCCGCCGAATTGTCGCGCTCGGGAGTGAGTCCTGGAGTGTTGCTGCTGGCGACGGTGGCCACCCTCGCGGTGTCGCTGTTGATTGGCCTGCTGCATGCGGCATTGATCACCGGGCTCAACCTGCCCCCCTTCATTGCCACTCTGGGAACGCTGATTGGTCTGCGCAGTCTCGCCCGCGTCATTGCACAATCGCTGTTCCAGAGCGACAAAATCGCTGTTTCGGCCAAGCAGTTCCGCGCGCTGTACAACGCCACCTGGCCGGTCCCGGTTCCGTTGGTGAAAGACCCGGTCCTGGTTCGATGGGTGCCCCTGGTGGTCTTTGCCCTGGTGGCGATCGTGGGCATGGTGGTGATGCGCCGCACGGTGCTGGGCCGACATCTGTATGCGTTGGGGGGGAACGAGCAGGCGGCCCGCTTGAGCGGCATCCGCACGAATCGCCTGAAGTTCGTCGCTTACATGATTGGCTCGTTCTGCGGTGGACTGGCCGGCATTCTGTACGCGGCCCGCGAGGGGCAGGGGAATGCCGCGAATCTGGGCATTGGGTATGAGCTCAACGCCATTGCCGCCGCGGTCGTGGGAGGGGCCAGTCTGCGAGGTGGGGCGGGCACGCTGACTGGCACACTCCTGGGGGCGTTGTTCCTGTCGCTGGTGGTCAATGGCATCCCCAACCTCATCAAGATCGATTCGAGCCTGTATGAGGGGTTGATCGTGGGTCTGGTGGTGGTGCTGGCGGTGGCGGTCAATCAGCTCCGTACCCGGGGCACCCGCTGATGCGATTCGCCCCCATTCTCTTTGGGTAAGCTCCTTCACGGATCACCCCTCTTCGGGTCACCTCCCGCATGTCGCTGCCGCAGATCTCGATCCGCGATGTCTCCGTCCGCTTTCCGGGCGTGTTGGCCCTGGATGGGGTCTCGCTCGATATTCCCGCGGGAGAGCTGCACGCGATCGCGGGTGAGAACGGGGCCGGCAAAAGCACGTTGATGAAGCTGCTCTCGGGAGTCTACACCCGCTACACAGGGCAGATACTGCTGGACGGAACCCCTGTGGAGTTTCGCTCGACACGCGATGCCGAGCGGGCGGGGGTCAGCATCATTCATCAGGAACTGAACCTGGTGGAAGAACTCTCGGTTGCCGCGAACATCTTTCTGGGTCGTGAACGGCACGGCCGGTGGGGGTGGCTCGACGAACGGGCGATGAATACCGAGGGGGCCCGCCTGCTCGCGGAACTCGAGTGCCAGGTGCAGCCCACCCAACCGGTGGGGGGGCTGCGGGTGGGGGACCAGCAGTTGGTTGAGATCGCCAAGGCACTCTCGCTGGAAGCCCGCATCCTGATCATGGATGAGCCGACCAGCGCCCTCACCGAGACCGAGACCGCACGGCTGATGCGCATCATCGGGCGCCTGCGCGACCGGGGGGTGACGATCCTGTACATCTCGCACAAGATGGACGAGATCTTCCGGCTGGCCGATCGCATCACCGTGCTGCGGGACGGCCGGCTGGTCCGCACGGTCGCGGCGCGGGACTCGTCCCCCCGGGAGGTGGCCCACCTGATGGTGGGACGGGAGATCGCCGTCCGGGAACCCGGTTCCAAACGGACGCCCGGCGAGATGGTCCTGGAGATCCAGTTTCTGTCGCAGGCCTGGCCCGGGCACGCGCAGCAGTATCGGCTGCGCGACGTGACGCTGCACGTGCGGGCCGGCGAGGTGGTGGGGATTGCCGGGCTGATGGGAGCCGGACGGACGGAACTGCTCGAGTGCCTGTACGGCGCGGGAACCCCCCGACCCACCGGTCAGATTCTGCTGAATGGCCGGGCGGTGCGGTTTCGGCATCCCGCCGAGGCCCTGCAGGCGGGGCTGGCCCTGGTGATCGAAGATCGCAAGCGGCTGGGGGTGTTCGACCAGTTGGGCGTCGGACAGAACATCACCCTGTGCGCACTCCGCGATGCGGTGCGTCTGGGGCTGGTTCAGCCCTCCCGCGAACGACGGCAGGCCACGACGATGGTCGAACGCCTGCGGGTGAAGACCCCGGGCCTGGAGAGTGCCATCACCAACCTCTCGGGGGGCAACCAGCAGAAATGCCTCATCGCACGCGGCCTGCTCACGCAACCCCGGTTGCTGCTGCTGGATGACCCGACCCGCGGTGTCGATGTGGGGGCCAAGGCCGAGCTCTACCAATTGATCGATGAGCTGTGTCGGCAGGGTCTGGCGGTGATTGTGACGTCGAGCGAACTGCCGGAATTGCTGACCCTGTCGGATCGCATCTACGTGCTGTGTGAAGGCCGGGTGACCGGACACTTTTCGCGCGACGAGGCGACCGAGCAGAACATCATGGAGGCGGCCACCGCCCGCCAGGGGATGACCCGCGACCACGGGCCCCCCCCAGCGCATGTGATCCCGATCGATCGCGTCTGACCATCGGCCGGTCCGGGACCCCTCCGTCCCGACGGTCAACCACCGCACGACGGCGACTGGGAACCCGGGAAATGGCGCGGTTATAATCGGGCCAGTCGCGGCGACCGGTTTGGCCGGGTCGGCCGCACCTGTTTCTCCCGCTCTTCTGCGAGGTGTTTGTTTCCATGTCGACCCTGCTTCCCCGTCGTCAGTTTCTGACCCAGTCGGCCCTGCTCGCCGCCGGTGCGGCCCTGGCTCCCGTCACGTTCGCCGCCGAAGACAAACCCCTCTTCGAAATCTCCCTCGCCGAGTGGTCGTTGCACAAGACCCTCTTCGGCGGCAAGCTCGACAATCTCGACTTCGCGAAGACGGCGAAGGAACAGTTCGGCATTCACGCCGTCGAGTTCGTGAACCAGTTCTTCAAAGACAAGGCGAAGAACGCCGACTACCTGGCCGAGCTGAAGAAGCGGGCGGGAGACCTGGGGGTCAAGCTGCTGTTGATCATGATCGACGGCGAGGGGGCTCTGGGAGACGCCAGCCTGGCCAAGCGGAATCAGGCGGTCGAGAACCACTTCAAGTGGGTCGAGGCGGCCAAGGCGCTGGGCTGCCACTCGATTCGGGTCAATGCGGCCTCGGGGGGCAGCTATGAAGACCAGGTGCACCGGGCCGCCGACGGCCTGCGGGCCCTCACCGAGTTCGCCGCCCCGCACGACATCAATGTGATTGTCGAAAATCACGGCGGCCTCAGCTCGAATGGCGAGTGGTTGTCTTCGGTCATCAAGAAGGTCGACCACAAGCGGTGCGGCACGCTGCCCGACTTCGGCAATTTCAACCTGGGCGACGGCAAACAGTACGATCGCTACAAGGGGGTCACCGAGCTGATGCCCTTCGCCAAGGCCGTCAGTGCCAAGTCGCACGACTTCAACGAGGCGGGCGATGAGATTCACACCGACTACCGCAAGATGATGAAGATCGTGCTCGACCATGGGTACCACGGCCACGTGGGCATCGAGTACGAGGGAGGCAAGATTGGCGAGGCCGAGGGAATTCTGGCCACCAAGAAGCTGCTCGAGAAAGTGCGCACCGAGTTGGCCAAGAAGTAGGCTCACCGCGGTGGTGGCGGAGTCTGAGAACCCACGTTCCGCTTCCGTCCTTCCCTGGGGGGAGTGACGGGAGCGGTTTTTGTTCTTTCCGTTTGCTGGCGAGGTGTGCCGATGCGTGTCTGGCTAAGTTGTCTGATCTGGCTGGGGTGGGTGTCATTGTCCGCGGCGGCCGAGCCTGTGTTGGACGAGCACCTGCACCCCTTCGCACCGCTGGTGGGCAAAACATGGCGGGGTGAGTTCAAGAACTCGACTCCCGACAAGCCGCTGTTCGACACGATGCGGTGGGAGGTGGCCCTGAAGGGGAAGGCAATCCGCACCCGCCATGCCGTCAATGATGGCATCTACGGCGGCGAGACCCTCATTCTGTGGGATCCGGCCAAAACACAGATCGTGTCGTATTACTTCACGACGGCCGGTTTCCGGACTGAGGCCGCCTTTGAGATCAAGGACGGGAAGTTTCACTCAACCGAGGTGGTGCATGGCCTGCCGGGCGGAGTGACCGAAGTGAGCGCCGTCAGCGAGCTGAAGGATGGACAATTTCACGTGAAGTCGCGCCGCAAGGTCAACGACATGTGGGTCGACGGGCATGAGGTGACCTATCGCGAAGTGGCCGGGGATACGCCGATCCCGGTGGACTGATGACCGATGGCCCCGCTGGGGGACCCGGGATTGTGGCGGTCGGGTGCCGGACTGCTTAAAATCGCCGAATCCCCGCGGGCGGTCTGGATCGCCCCTCCCACCTTCCCTCCCTTTCTCTGGAGATTTCCACCATGAGTGTTGCGAACCTGCGCTCGACCGCCCTGATGCTGGGACGCCTGGGAC
>JBKCTR010000284.1:0-3964 GCA_046318755.1 Planctomycetaceae bacterium | reverse complement strand
GCCGTGCTGCATCGAATCGAGCAGCCGGTTGTGGACCGGCAGCGGGGGTAAGCCCTCGCGCGCCCGCCGGTCCGACTCGGCTTCGATCCGCCCCCGCAATTCGAAGGGCGAAGTCAGTTCGTGGTAGCCATTGCAGAGTTCGACCCCGCGCAGGTAGAGCTCGAACCGCTCAGCCACGGGCACATCGCCCGGGCGCAGCCGGGCCAGCGCCGCCTGACTGGCGGGATAGTCGCTGACAAATTCGGGCCGTGTGACCCCCAGCGTCGGCTCCACGCACAGCGCCAACAGCAGGTTCAGCCAGCCATCGCGATCGTGGCGATCGAGCGATTCAGGAACGGCCACCCCCTGCTCCGCCGCCACGCTCGCCATCTCGGCCACCGAAGCCCGCAGCGGATCGATCCCCAGACAGCGCTCAAACGCCTGCTGGTAGGTCAGGCGGCAGAACGGCACCGGCAGCGGTTGACCGCAGAGGGTGAACAATTCGGCCACCAGGGCCTCGGTCTCGGCCATCTGCTCGAGATGCGTGTCTCCCACCCGGTACCACTCGAGCATGGTGAACTCGGGATTGTGCCGGGGACCTCGTTCTCCCGCCCGAAACACATGGCTCAATTGGTAAATCGCACGGGCTCCCGCCGTCAGCAGCCGCTTCATCCCGAATTCGACCGAGGTCTGCAGATGATGCGTGGGGGACCAGCCGTGGTGACCTCCAGAGGACGTTCCATCGACCGGGACGACAGCGAACGGGGCGAGATGCGGATCGATCACCCGGTCGGCGGACACTAACGGAACGTCGACCTCGAAATAGCCCCGGGCGTCGAGAAACCGGCGGGTGGCTGCCAGGGCGCGTGCCCGCAATTCGAGGGTGGGCAGCGACGCCGTGGGCAGAAAGTCACTGGCGGCCGAATTCCCACCGGGCGGTACCGATTTGTCGCCGGCCGCCCCAGAGAACCCGCCACCACTCACGAGGGGCTCACCAGCCAGGGGAGCGCCGCTCCCGGCTCGGGGAGCTGCACCACTTCCACACCGGTGCAGACGGGATTGTCGCGGATCTCGGCCAACGCCGCCTCGGGAGGCAGACTGTCGAGATTGAACACCCCCACCGCACTACCACCGGGAGCCACCCGCCCCAGCGCCATATGGGCGATGTTCACGCCATGTTTCCCCAGCGTGGTTCCCAGAAACCCAATCTGCCCGGGGACGTCGCGATGACGGTAGATCAACAGCACACCGTCGAGATGGGCGTCGAGGGCAAAATCGTCAAACCGGACCAGCCGCTGGAACTGCCGGCCGAAGATGGTCCCCGCCGCTTCCAGCTTCCCCGACTCGGTCTCGACGGTCGCGCGGATCAGCGTGGCGAAGTCTCCCTGTTCCGTCGAGACCTGCTCGGTGATGCGGATCCCCCGTTCCTTCGCCAGCAGCTCGGCATTGACGATGTTGACGTAGTCATCGAGGGCCTGCTCCAGCAGCCCGGCAGCGAACGCCGAGGTGATGATTCGCGTGTTCTTCGAGGCCGCTTCTCCCCGAAACACCAGTTGGGCGGCATTCACCTGCTGCCCGCGATTGAGCTGTGCCAGGAGCAGACCCAGCCGCCGCGCCAGGTCGAGGTAGACCCGCACATCGTTCATTTCGGCGGCGGTGAGGGGCATCATGTTGACCGCATGCCGCACTTCTCCCCGCAGCAGGAACCCTCCCAGAATTTCCGCCGCCTCAATCGCCACCAGTTCCTGCGCCTCGTCGGTCGAAGCCCCCAGGTGCGGGGTGGCCAACACGTTGGGCAGCATGATCAGCCGCTGGTCCTTGGGAGGTTCCTGAACAAACACATCGAGCGCGGCCCCCGCCACATGCCCGCTTTCGAGCGCGTCGGCCAGCGCGGTTTCGTCGACAATCCCCCCGCGGGCGCAGTTGATGATCCGCACTCCCTTCTTCATCCGGGCGATGCGGGCCGCGTTGATGACTCCGCGGGTTTCATCGGTCAGTGGAGTGTGGACTGTCAAGAGGTCGCAACGCTCGATGAGATCGTCGATGTTGCGGACCACTTCAATTCCCTGTTCGGCCCCCTTCTGGGTCGAGAGAAAGGGATCGTAGCCAATTACCTTCATTTCGAGCCCAATGGCCCGCCGGGCCACCGCCATGCCGATGCGCCCCAGTCCCACCACCGCCAGGGTCTTGCCCGAGAGCTGCGTCCCGGTGAACGATTTGCGGTCCCACTTCCCCCCCTTCATGCTGGCCGCCGCGGGGCCGATGTTTCGCGAGAGGGCCATCATCATCGCGATGGTGTGCTCGGCGGTGCTGGTGGTGTTCCCCGCCGGGGTGTTCATCACCACGATCCCCTCGCGGGTGGCCGAGGGAATGTCGATGTTGTCGACCCCCACCCCGGCCCGCACAATCGCCTTGAGGCGGGGCTGCCCCTGCAGAATCTCGGGGGTCAGCGTGGTCCCCGAGCGAATGATGATGCCGTCGGCGGTCTGCAGCGCCTCACGGACCTGGGGGGGAGTCAACCCCGAGCGAAGATCGATCTCCAGCCCAGCCTTGCGCAACAGGTCAAGACCGGCGGGAGAGAGGTTGTCGGTGATCAGCACACGAGGAGCCATGACGCAACGCAATCCGTAGCAAGAGAAAACAAAACGGCCGATCGGCCCCGGTGTTCCGGACCAATCGACCGCTGGGACCAATGCTCCGGGGGAACATCGGTTCAGAGACGGGGGCCAGTCCCTGGCCCAAGTCAAAGTTGTCCCACGGCGAGCCCCTAAAAGTCAACCGAAGTTGACATTCCACAGGCATGGAATGACCGGGATTGATCCACCCTGGAACGTGCGCCGGAGTCTCGGGGGGGCCGAGAATTCGACCGGGACCTCGGCCTGGCAATCAAAACGGCTTCCAGACAGCCCGTGCTGAGCACCACCGCCAAGAGACTTCTCCTCACGGATCACCCACGATCACCCCGCGCTGGGACGACCTCCGGGAGAGCCCGCGGGACGACCCGCTGGGGGACCTGCCGCACCGGGAGGCCCCCCCGCCCCGGCAGGAGCCCCCGGCCGACCGGCGGGACGTTGGGGAGCCGGGCAGCAATCGACCGGGCAGACGTCGTGATTGGCGGGATACAGCCCGATCGCGCACCGCGGACCGGTCCCATTCATCCGCTCCACGATCAATTCGCGAATCATGGTGATGAACTCGGGATGCACGCCGACAGTGGGGGCCCGGAACAACTTCATTCCCAGTTCGTCGCACAGGTGCTGTGCTTCATAGTCGAGGTCGTACATCACCTCCATGTGGTCCGACAAGAACCCGATCGGCAGAATCACCAGTCCTGGCGCTCCCTGCCCTGACAGCGTGCGGATGTAATCGAGAATATCGGGATCGAGCCAGGGATCTTCAGGGCGTCCGCTCCGGCTTTGGTACACCAGCTTCCAGCGTTCGCGGGGAACCCCCACCGCCTCGGCGGTCAACCGGCATGCCTCGGTGAGCTGTGTCTCGTAATCGCAGCCCCCCGCCATCGAATTCGGAATGCTGTGGGCGGTGAAGACGACAGGAATGGTGGACAACATTTCGACCGGGACGGTGGCGAGCGTCGACCGCAGTCGATCAGCATTGGCCGTGATGAACCGGGGGTGGTTGTAAAACACCCGGATCTTGTCGACCTGCGGGGCCTGCTCCCCCACCGCCTGTTGGGCCTTCTGAATGTCTTCGCGGTACTGGCGGCAGCCGGAGTAGCACGAGTAGCCCGAAATGACATACGCCAACGCCCGACGGACCCCCTTCCTGGCCATCTCTTGCAAGGTATCCGTCAGCATCGGATGCCAGTTGCGGTTGCCCCAATAGATGGGAATGTGAGGGCCGTGCTGGTCCAGTTCCTGCTGCAGGGCGTTGATGAGTTCACGCACCTGGTTGTTGATGGGGCTGATACCATCAAAGTGCTCGTAATGGGCGGCCACCTCGAGCATTCGCTCGCGGGGAACATTCC
>JBKCTR010000283.1:0-5109 GCA_046318755.1 Planctomycetaceae bacterium | reverse complement strand
CTGAATTCGGCAGACGAGATCCAGTCGCGACCCCAATGGGACACGAGGATCCAACCGTTCCTGCACCAACAGCGGAATCTGTTCACGTTCTGCCGTCGCCTGCCAGGCACGCTTCTGGCCGATGATGTGGGACTTGGCAAGGATGCTGGCAAGTACGGTTTCTCAACGCCTCATGCTTCCAAAAGTGGCGATCCGGTCTGGGCGTAGCGGCTTGATTTGCCATCCCGATGAATCGGTTGTTTGCCAATGGCTTCAGAAACGACTCCTCCGATCCGAGGCGGGCATCTGTCAGTTAACCGGTCTGATCGTCGACAAAACTTATCTCAATCCGAACCGAGAGCTGAAGCCGCTTCGGAAAATGTTGGACGGCACTCTCGGTGAGACCGCCAGTGAGATTGAATTGTCTCTGATTACACAATTTGTTCCTGACACGGTCGGCAAAGTCCAACAGGCACGAATCATCCGCAGCCCAGGTGGTGCGGCAATCGCCATCTCCGTCGAAACACGGCGCGGTTTTATCTTGTCTTCAATCCAATACCTTGGCCTCGTTCTTTTGCATGACGAGAAACGCCGGCGGGTCCTCGGCAAAATCGCGGTCGGGAAATGGTCCCCAAGCTACGGCTGGATTCAGGAGAGTCAAATCTTGCCAATTCCACGTGCCAAACAAGATCCCGAAGTCTCGGGACACTGAACACTCGATACCACCCGAAGTTGTTATACGCCGGTCGTGCTGGAAAACTGCACCGTTCGGTGAATTCAGGATGCGTTCCAAGCCTGGAAGTTCAAGTAATCTGGGGTGTTGAGGGGGACCCAGACGGGCCCGCGAAGCCGATTTTTCAGGAAAATGATCGGTCTTGGCAGAATTTTCTCAAGTTGCTAGAACCCTGCCGCAATCTGGTTCGGTCCGCCAGTTCTCCGGTGGACTCCGGAAGGTTCCTGCCGCGCTTCGCGGTGTTTCCCCTGCGTTTCCCACCCTACGGCTTCCGTCCGAGACGTTCGCCAGCACTTCTTTTTGTTCTTGTCGGCGGCGGGATTGAGTCCCCAAACCACACTCCCCCCCGACGCGTTCTTCTTCCCGAAGTCTGGCCCAGTCGTCTCGGTCGTCCAGGAGTCCCGTCCATGCCTTCATCCCTGCGAGTGCTCTGCCTGGTCGCGCTGGCGGTTTGCTGCCTGCCGCTGGCCGGCTGCAATTCGGTGCCACGCTATCAGTTGAACCAGGCGCAGGCCCGGGCCCGGCAACTCTACGACCAGAACCGCTCGCTGATGGCCGAACGCCAGCAGTTGATGGCCCTGATGGGGGAAAAAGATTCGCAACTGGCAGAAATGACTGCCAACGGCGAGACCATGCGGGCCCGCCTCGAAAATCTGATGGGCGAGCGGAACAAGCTGGTCAGCATGAAGAGCAGCCCCCTCTCGGATGAGGCCAGCCGGAATTTTGAAGACCTCGCACGGCGGTTCCCCGGCTTTGAATTCGATCCCCAGACCGGCGTCAGTAAGATTCGCGAAGATCTGCTGTTTGCCTCGGGAAGTGATGAACTGAGTCCGAAAGCCCAGCAGTTGCTGAAGGAGTTCGCCCGCATCCTGAACGCAGGCGAATCGTCGCAGCTGAATGTTCTGGTCGTTGGTCACACCGACGACACTCGCGTCGCCAAGGCGAACACGAAGTCCAAGCACCCCGACAACTGGTATCTCTCGGCCCACCGGGCGATCTCGGTTACGCATGCCCTGACCGGTTCCGGGGTCAGCGCGACCCGCATGGGTGTCGCCGGCTACGGCCCACACCAGCCCCGCGTCCCCTCAAAGAACCCCAACGCCCGCGCCCAGAACCGCCGCGTCGAAATCTTCGTGCTCGCCCCAGGCGCTTCGATGGCCGGCTGGGATCCCGTCAGTTCGATCCGCTGAGGCAGCCATCGCCTCGCGCCGCTGCAATGACCAGCCGTAGCCGCGATTGAATGTGCCCGCGGTTCCGAGTAAGGATCAGCACAGCAGCGTGCCGCCTGACCCAGACTGCCCATGAATCGGCAGTTCCACGGTCCGGCCAATTTGCACAAGCCCCACGTCTCGACCACAGCGTCGTACTCAGCCGACCTCGACCGCGTTCGCCGTTCGACATCCTGACGGTTTGCATCAGGGATCATCGGTACCAAGTCGGCGGAGCGTAGGGCACACTCTTCCGAAGACCGCGGACAGGCCTCTCTGCGGGGCCGAGTGTGTCCCCACAGTCCCCTGTACAGAACCCAGGTTTTTCCTGGAATCCATCAGGTTTCCCCGATACGATCTGGGAATCGGGAGTTTTGGTCCGCAGACTGGGGTTGGCCGGTCGACGACTTCTCGGCTGCTGCTCGCTGGTCTTGTTGCGGATTGTGCCATGGTTCCTCCGGTTGCCGAAAGTTCGTGGTCGTCTTTGGCCCTCTCCCGCCGGGCTGCGATTCGTGCTGGCGGGTTGGGGCTGCTCGGAGGGTCTGCCCTGCCACACACCCTCCGCGGGGCCCCCGCCGTCTCAGCCGAGGCGACCGCCAAGTCTTGCATCTATATCTTTCTTTCTGGTGGTCTCGCCCAGCACGAGAGCTTCGACCTCAAACCGCAGGCCCCGGCCGAGATCCGCGGCGAATTCTCTCCCATTGCCACGCAGACCCCCGGCCTGCAGATCTGCGAACACCTGCCGCGGCTCGCCACCCGCAGTTCCGATTGGGCCCTGCTGCGATCCCTGACCCATCCCACCAACGACCACACCCTGGGTCACTACCTCATGCTCACGGGGCGAAGTGTGGCGTCGCCGGGGTTCAGTGGAGACCGCAAGACCAGCCCCAGTGATTGGCCGTCGATCGCCTCGATTGTCGGCGACCAGCTTCCCGCGCGCACGCCCAACTTACCCGACTCGATTGTCTTGCCCGAACGGCTGGTGCACTGGTCGGGCGGGGTCATTCCCGGAGCCTATGGCGGGCAGATGGGACGCCGCCGCGATCCATTTTTTATCGAGGCGTCCCCCTACGGCAACCCGTTCTGGCGCGGGGCCTATCCGGAATACACGTTTCCCAACGAGTCGAAGAAGCCTCCGGCATCCCCCGATGCCCGGGTGTATCAGGCTCCGGAGATCGCCCTGGCCGCCGGACTGACCTCGGGCCGCTTCGTCGATCGCGTCGCCCTGCTGCGGGAAGTCGACCGTCAACGGGGCGAGCTCGAACGCTCGGCCACCGGCAACCAGTACGACCAGCATCGCCAAAGCGTGATCTCGCTGCTGTCGGATCCCTCCGTCCGCGAGGCGTTCGATGTGACCCATGCCGCTGACGCCACCCAGGAACGCTATGGCCGCAACAGCTTCGGCTGGTCGCTGTTGATGGCGTACCGGCTGGTCTCGGCCGGCGTGAACATGGTGCAGGTCAACCTGGGCAGCAATGAAACCTGGGACACCCACGGCGACGCCTTCCCCCGCCTGAAAGACAAACTGCTCCCTCCCACCGATCGGGCATTGTGTGCCCTGCTGGATGACCTCAAAGCCACGGGCCTGCTCGACAGTACGCTGATTGTCATGGCGGGAGAATTTGGCCGGACCCCCAAGATCTCACTGCTGGCCGAGTCTTACTATGCCGCGGGGCGCGATCACTGGGGGGCTGTGCAGTCGGTCTTCTTCGCCGGGGGAGGAATCCGGGGAGGCAATGTGGTTGGCGCTTCCGACGCCATGGGGGCCTATCCCGCGCGTGATCCGCAACGTCCCGAAAACCTCGCGGCCACGATGTAACACGCACTGGGCCTCCCCGCGACCGCCGCCTGGCACGACGACGTCAACCGTCCCAACCATATCTACCACGGCGAGCCGATCCACGAACTGTTCGCCTAGCGCCGTCGCGAACTCTCTGCCGACGGAAATTCTCCTCTGGAAACAGGAACAGGGTGCGGTATGGCCGGACGTGAGAGTCGTCGACAATTTCTGTCCACAGGCACCGGGGCGGCCTCTCTGCTCGCCACCGCCGCAACCTGGAACAACGTGCAGGGGGCGGCGGCCGACACGTCGGGCCGGCTGAGGTTGGGGCTGATTGGCTGCGGCGGCATCATGGGGCATCACATCCAGGGATTGGTCAAGAACCAGTCGGAAGGGGTGCAGATTGCCTGGCTCTGCGACATCGACCCGGCCCAATTTGTGCGGAGCGCGAAGGCCATTCCCCAAGTCCCGCCTCCCCGGCAGACCAGCCGGTTCGAAGAGGTGCTGGCCGACGACACCGTCCACGCCTGCGTGATCGCCACGCCGCACCATTGGCACGCCCCCATCGCCCTGGCCGCCATGGCCGCGGGGAAGGATGTCTACATCGAGAAGCCCATCTCGCATGTCTTCCGCGAAGGCGATCTGATCATCGCCGCCGCCCGCAAGTACGGCCGGGTGGTGCAGCAGGGAAGCCAGATGCGCAGCAGCCCGGTGACGGCCCAGGCCGAGCGATTGCTGAACGACGGCGTGATTGGCGAGGTGAAGGTGGCGCGGGCCTGGACCGCCGAGTTGCGCGATGAAGTTCGCCCGCTGCCCGACGG
Source organism: Planctomycetaceae bacterium (assembly GCA_046318755.1). GTDB lineage: Bacteria > Planctomycetota > Planctomycetia > Planctomycetales > Planctomycetaceae > UBA10511. The sequence continues at coordinate 588 of JBKCTR010000283.1, read as the reverse complement.
CACTCCTCCAGAGGGGGCCGATTACGACCGCTGGCTCGGCCCGGCCCCGAGCCGCCCGTTCAATCCGCACCGCTGGCACGCCACTTGGCGGATGTTCCGCGACTACGGCAATGGAGAGATCGGCGACGACGGAATTCATGATCTCGACATGGCCGCCTGGGGCTTGGGAGTGCAGACCCTGCCCAAGTTCATCACCGCCCGCGGCGGACGGATGATGCTGCCCGGGCATGCGAGTGAATACCCCGACAACATGAACGTGACGTATGAGTATCCCGATGGCAGACTGTTGATCTACGAAAACTATCCGTTCACGGGATACGGTCTCTATGGCTTCGACAACGGCAATGTCTTCTATGGCACCAAGGGGTACATGGTCTTTTCCCGACGGGGGGCCTTCAGTGTGTTCCTGGGGAACAAGGGGACGCCCGGACCGACCGAGTTGAAGGAGACACGGGGGCTGAAGGGTTACGACGAGCACATGACGAACTTCCTGCAGGCGATCCGCGATCGCAGTGTGCCGCGGGCGAATACCGAGACCGCCCACCGCAGTTGTGCCCTGGTCCACCTGGGAGAGGCGGCGTACCGCAC